>JAAKFB010000112.1 GCA_011065235.1 Chlamydiota bacterium
GATTCATCTCTCGATGATTTTCCCTTGTAGATATTGCAGGAATATCTACTGCGGAAAAATCCTCAAGATCTGAACCGTTTTCCTGCTCGAGGATTGCCCTAGTTATTTCTTTACGGGCCCTTATCAATGATGATCATGCTCATGGTCTTCTTCGATCATCTGAAACTGAGTAACTTTAAATCGATCTGTAGGATTTTTTTCAAATTGAAGTATCTGTTTGATCGTTAATTGATTCTCAGCTTCATTATCTGTGCAATATTTTTCTATGAGTCTGTATTTTTTATAGAATTTATGAGGTTTTTCATTCTTTGCATAATAAAGATCTAGCGTTTCATCAGAGAAAAGTCTCATCAATGGGTGTGGAATTGTAGGATCTATCATGCCACTTTGGTTGGGTAATAGTAGGATTGCTTGCAAACCTTTTGGGTCAACGATTAGCACAGTTTGGTCATCATCATTCGAAATAGTAATAGGACAAGAATAAAGGGAAAATGATGCTAAAACTGCACCCAACGCTAATAAAAATTTCATATCCAACTCCTAATCTCGATCTAATAGATTTTTATACTAAATCCAAGAAATAAATTCATAATTTATATTTTTTCTTTTTTCAACGAGTCGGTCGATCCCTGCAAGTATTCCTATTGAGTTTTAATGAAAAAAACCATTAAAGAATAATTATATAGGGAAGGGTGACGAGGAGAGGCGATTTGGCAAAGTCACAGCCAGTCCAAATTCGCAAAAGCTGACGGAGCGAGGTATATGTTAAAGAAAGTTGGGATTCCCATTTTAGCCGCCTTTGGCCTGCTTCTCGCCATCATCGTCACCATGATAGGATTGCGCAAACCTCCCGTTCCTCCGATCGAATATCCTCCTCCCAAACCTCCCTATCTCCACTACGTTGCAGGCTCTGGCATTATTGAAGCGAGCTCTCTCAACATCAATATCGCCACGGCAATCACAGGGGTGATCGAAGAGATGTTTGTGCAACCAGGAGAAATTGTCCAAAAAGGCGCTCCCTTATTTCGTGTCGATACCCGTGATCTTCTCGCCCGCACAAAAGAAGCGGAAGCCACCCGCACCGTCGCAGTTGCCAACTTCAACCGCCTCATCCATGAACCCCGTCCGGAAGTCGTTCCTCCTTTTGAGGCACGTGTGAAACAAGCACAGATGCATCTCTCTGATGAATTCACTCAGTACAATCTCTTTCAAAATGTCAGCGACAAACGAGCGATCAGTTTCAATGAATATAATCAGCACAAATTTGCAGCGCGCATTGCCAAGTTTGAGCTCGAACAAGCCAAAGCCAGTCTCGATCTTGTCAATGCTGGCGCCTGGGTAGAAGATGTCAAAATCGCCAATCAACAAATTGAAGAGACAGATGCCCGCTTAGCATTTGCAGAGACTGATCTAGAAAGGGCCACTGTACGCGCTCCAGTCGATGGTCTCGTGATGCAAGTCAATGTGAATGTCGGCGACTTTGCACGTGGGAGCCGGGAAGACACTATTTTTCAAGATCCCCTGATGGTGTTTGGAACAATTGACCCGATGCACGTGCGCATTGACGTCGACGAGAATGATGCGTGGCGTATCTTTGCAGGAGCACCGGCAATGGCCTATGTGCGGGGCAATAGCCAAATCAACTTCCCCATGCAATTTGTCCGGATTGAACCCTATGTCATTCCAAAGCGTTCCCTCACAGGGGAAAATCTCGAGCGGGTCGACACGCGTGTTCTTCAGTTGATCTACAGTTTCGAGAAAAAAGACCGTCCGATTTATTTGGGACAACTGCTCGATATTTACATCGAATCCAAACCTTCTGAAGGACTCTAAGAGGGTGTATGCGAATTCATTCCGCTGCTCACATACACCCTCTAATGCACAAGGCATTATTCCTGCTGCTGGTATGTCTTGCAGGATGCACATTTGGCCCAGATCATGAAACTCCCGATATGTGTCTTCCCTGTCATTTTGAAGAAGGTCCCGAAAAGACCTCCTGCATGGATCTCGCCATTTGGTGGAAGCAATTTGAAGATCCGACGCTCGATGCATTTATCGATGAAGCCCTGACGTGTAATTACGATCTACAAATCGCTCTTCACAAAATCGAAGAAGTGCGCGGTCTTTATCGAATCGATCGCTCTAAGCTCTATCCACAAATCGAAGGGAATATGGTTGCGATTCGAGCACGTCGAAGTAAAAATCTCACCTCTGATATCATCGAATCGACTGCGGCTCCAACCGAAATTTTCGCTACTGATTTTTCAGGTCCCTTGATTCAAAACTTTTTCCAGATAGGCTTTGATGCTTCATGGGAACTCGATTTTTTTGGCAAACTCCGCAAACAAGCACAGGCTGCCTATCGTGATTTCGAAGCGAGTCAAGAAAATGCCCTCAACGTGCAGATCAGCCTCCTAAGTGATGTGGCACGCAGCTACATCGATATCCGCTCTTTGCAGCAACAGATCGATGCAAAAAAATCTCAGATCGCCCGCCAGCGCGATCTTCTCGATCTGGCCGAAACCCGCTATTTGGCAGGACTCACATCTTATCTCGACGTGACACGCGCCAAAGCTGGGCTCGATGCACAGGAATCAACCCTTCCACCTTTGGAAGAAGATCTCAAGGTCACCATTCACGGCCTTGCCATTTTTCTCGGAAAACCCCCTGAAAACTTTTGCGTTGGGGAGGGATATATTCCCATCGCCGCAGGGCGTATTCCCCATGATCTTCCCTCAGATCTCCTCTGCCGTCGCCCCGATATCCGTCAAGCTGAACGAGAACTTGCAGCTGCCACCTCTCGTATTGGCGTTGCTATCGCAGAACTCTTTCCCTCGTTTTCTCTGACAGGATCTTTTGGAACACAGGCCAACATGCTCGATCAAGTCTTTATCTGGCCGAGCCGCTTTTGGACCATTGGCCCCACCATGGTGTGGAACCTCTTCACGGGTGGCAGACTCATCGCACAGATCAAAGTGGCCAACGAAAGACAAAGACAGGCCATTCTCGCCTACGAAAAATCCATCATCGATGCTCTCAAAGATGTCGAAGATCGCCTTGTTGGCTATTTCAAAGAAGGGCAACGTCTTGAATCATTAGAAGAACAGCTCAGCACTAATTCTCTCAAACGGGATCTCTCCTTCGATCAATATATCAGCGGGCTCATTTCCTTAGATGACGTGCTCGATGCAGAAAAAGAACTTTTCCAAACTCAAGAAGACATGCTACAAAGCCAAGGAACGCAGATGATCCAACTTGTCGGACTCTACAAAGCCTTGGGAGGGGGTTGGGAGTGTTTAGAATCGCCTTAAAAATCCTCATGGGAGACAGAGCGAAATACTTAGGAATCCTCCTAGGCTTGACCTTTGCCTCTTTCATCATCGTGCAGCAAGCCGCCATCTTCATCGGCCTGATGACCCGAACGTATGGATTCATTGCCGACACTTCACAGCCCAATATTTGGGTGATGGATCCCAAAGTCCAATTCGTTGACGATATCAAACCGATGGATCAGTCTGAAATCTTTCGTGTTCGTGGCATTGAAGGAGTTGAATGGGCTGTTCCTCTCTATAAAGATCGGATCCGTGCGAGACTCAGAGATGGAAGCTTCGTCAATACCATTGTCATCGGAATAGATGACGCGACCTTCATCGGTCAACCCCCCATCATGCTTGAAGGAAGTCTGGACGCGCTTCGCAATACCGATGCGATCATCGTGAGCCAAGAAGGAGCCGATGGATCGCTCGCATCGGGCCCCGACCAGGAATATCCCTTGCGCATTGGAGAAACCATTGAGCTCAATGATAACCGGGCTGTCGTTGTCGGAGTCTGCGAGGTTTCACGCACCTTTCAAACCCAACCCGTGATCTACACAACAGCTCGACGCGCCGTCCGCTATGCCCCTGCCGAGCGGAGAAACCTCAGCTTTGTCCTCGTCCAATCCGCTCCTTGGATCAAACCCGAAGAGCTTTGCAAAAGGATCTCGCGCATCACAGGGCTTGCCGCCTACACCGATCAGCAATTTTCCACTCTCACCGTCGATTACTTTTTGCGTCGCACAGGCATACCCATCAATTTTGGCGTTGCCGTTGCCCTCGGATTTTTCATTGGAGTAGCCATTGCGGGACAGACCTTCTACAATTTCACCCTCGACAACTTGCGCTATTTTGGGACCTTTAAAGCGATGGGGGCCGACAATGAGCTCCTGACTCGCATGGTCCTTCTCCAATCTATCTTTGTGGGGTCGATCGGATGGGGTCTTGGCATTGGAGCTGCTTCGCTCTTTGGACTCATTTCCCGTGGTACCCAGCTCTCGTTCCGTCTGCCTTGGCAACTTGTAGTCGGCAGCTACCTCGCCATCCTTCTTATTTGCCTCCTCTCGGCGTATATCAGTATCCGCCGCATCCGCCGCCTAGAGCCGGCTATTGTCTTTAAAAGTTGACTAAAAACTCTTAGCTAAATACAATCCCTTCCCAATTATGACTAATATATTGCCTAACGATGTTTATTTTAAAATTTTTGAATTTTGTGATTTGCCAGATCTAGCAAATAGCAGGATAAGCCATGGTATGTCCATAATTGTTAACCGTTCTGCAATTTGGAAGGGCATTGCTCAAAGAATTAATGGTAATTTTGATTCTGTTGAAGGAGCAAAAGCATTCATTTTAGATCTAAGAGAAAGGGTTATGTCTATTCCAATTGGTAATATAAGAGCATGTAATACCGATTCGGTTTTAAAGCAAGCTCCTACAATTGATCGTGTAAAACAATTGCAAACCTATTTCAAAGCACGAGATACCTTAGTGGTTTGGGATGTTCTACTACAGGAACTAGGTTTGACATCTATTTGGACTCATGCTCCTAAAACATTAGAAGATCTCATTGAGCAAGCGACACATTTTCCCAAATGGTTCTCTGAAAATAAATTCAAATTAAGTCATTTGAAAAAACTTACAATTCACAGTGGGCATCTCACGTCTATTCCTTCAGAGATTTGTGAATTAACTAACTTAGAAGAGCTGAACTTATGTCATAATCAACTTACGGCTCTTCCTTCTGAATTTGGCAATCTCAAGAATTTAAAAAAGCTTTATCTTACAAAAAACCTATTCACATCTTTCCCAATGGAAATTTGCCAAATATCTCAATTAGAATTGTTCACTTGTGCCGATAATCAAATTAGCTCCATTCCCAGCGAGATTTGCAATTTGAAACAAATGAAGTGGTTGACTTTTTGTGGTAATAAGCTCCAAGCTGTTCCTGGTGAAATTTTCGAATTAGGGCAATTGCAATCATTGGGTTTGAAGATGAATCAGCTCCAGAATTTTCCTTTCGACAAAATTTCTCAATGTTTGCCAAACTTGACAACATTAGAACTTTACAGAAATGAAAAGTTAAAAAACCGCCCAAAAAAAATCGGCAATTGTTACATCAATTAAATCGGTGGCCGTCTTCAAGGGCTAGAGATAGGCTCCAGAATGACTTTTTCAAGGAGCCACCCATTGATTGTTGAAATGGTCTCTTTTAGATCACTAGGAATTGATCTGGCCCTTCATTTACGCCAGTTTGGAGAAACGCTCGAGATGATGTCGCGCGATCTTCTCCCAAACCGTCTTTGTGAATATCTCTTCGAGCTCGCCAACAAGTTCAACGCGTTCTTTCGCGACTGCCGCGTCGAAGGCTCCGAGCAAGAAAATAGCCGCCTTCTTCTCTGCGAGGCGACCGCTCGCATCCTAGAAAAGGGGCTTGAAATCTTGGGACTCAAGACCCTCCCGCGCATGTAACCACAGAGAGCGTAGAGTGCAATTTCAAAATTTGATTTTGAAATTGCATGGTCCTTCTCTTGGAAATACGTAGAAATTAAGATATGTATGCTAGGCAAAAGATGTGCGCGCCGAGCATTGGACAAAACTACATACTCAAATGACGTAGTGTTGCAAGAGCATGACAATTTCTAAACCCTTTGGCGAGCAGTTTCAGCTTGTTGTAACTTCAATATTTTTTATGAAATTTTGAGTTTTTTC
>JAAKFB010000113.1 GCA_011065235.1 Chlamydiota bacterium
GATATAGATGGGCCGAATCTATATGCATATTGCCGAAACAATCCCCTCTCCTACGTCGATTACTTTGGGCTTGCCTCAGAAAAACATGAAAGTTCCGTGGATGAAACCTACTTTTATGGAGAATATGAACCACACTGCGATTGCGAAAGACATCGTGATTGTAAACGTGGCGGTGATATCGCTAATGCTTTAGGTGGGCAAGCTGGCTTTGGTTTAGGCTCGCTTTATGACCTGTCAATCGATCTACTCACACATCCTCGCTTTCAAGGATCCATGCAGGCTCTGGGTGGATTTGCAGAAGCAAGTGCCGGAGGTTTAGCAACACTTGATACAGGAGGACTTGCAGCTCCTATCGGATGAGCCCGTACTAGTTCATGGCCTTGACCAATTTGTAACGGGCATGGGTACAGCAATCACTGGAAAGTATAGAGATACTGTGACTGAGCAGCTTCTGCAAACAACAGGGATATCCCCAGAGTGGGCATCAATCACAAATGATTTGCTAAAGTGTTGCCGGCACTATGGGAGGTTCTGCTGTCATTCGTAGTAGTAGGGTAGGTGCTTTTCCTAACTTTCGCTTACCTGGAACATTAACAACTCTACCTGAGCTCTCACCTAATCCTTTGCAGGGCACAAAATATACGCAAAAAGTTCTTCTTCAAACGGAGAACAATTTAAAAACGGGAAAAACTGATTTTCATGGATTTCTTCGAATAGTAGATAATTATGCGGGTTTTGGGCAAAAAGAATTAATTAAAGGAAAAGATGGGCTCACTAGGATAAAAATTTTCTTAGAAGGCGGTTATAAAGGTCAGGATGGATACTTTGAGTGGATTATAGAAGCTGATAAATCAGTAAATCATAGAATATTTATTCCTAATTCTTGAGGGAGAAATATAAAATGTTAAAGCAGAAAATTAAGGAAAAAATTATCCAAAAGGCAATTTCTTTGGAAAAATATGGTATTAATGATTTAGCTTGGAGCAAGGAAGATGCCAAAAGTCTTATTAATGCGATTATGAAAGATGAAATTGGTATTCTTGGTGGGGATGTTTATAAATTAACACTTAATCGTTTAGAACCTCTTTGCGACAATTGGTCATGCGAACCAATTGGAACAGGATCAGAAGAAGAATATTATTCTAAAAGCAAATCTGAATCTTTGAAGTACATTGAAAATTATCCCATACAATCGGGAGAGGAAATTTTATTTTCAATAACTTTTACTGAGAAAATTGGCTAACAAATGAGGTGTGTTGCATAACTCCATTTAAGCAAGCTGCATAGGATCCCCGCGCTGCTTCGAATGCTATGATGCATTATTCAAGAGTGTGGAGAAATGAAAAGTTCTATAATGTCGAGGTGCTCTATGATAAAGCTACTAGTACAATTTCGCATTTTCGATATACTCACAAACCTATAGGGCCATTAGAAAAAATACCAAAACCACCGAAGTAAATATGTACGAAAGAACAGACAAACGAAGACTTTATCAAATCATAGAAATGTATTTAAAGGTTAACTTTCTAAATTGCGACGCGCCATCTGGATCTGGCGACGGAGCGTTTCGTCTTTGCCGAGCTGATTGGAAATCTTTTTCCACGCATGTATAAGCGTCGAGTGGGTTTTTCCCCCAAAGGATCCGGCGAGCTTCATCAAAGAGTCATTGATCATCTCCTTTGCCAAATACATGGCGACCTGACGGGGAAAAGCGATATTCTTAGCTCTTGAGCTGCCGCAGAGATCGCTGACGCGCACGCCAAACATCACCGCCACACTCTTTAAAATGTGATCGACTGAGACTCGCTTATGAGGGGCTTTTTGAAAGAGCTCACTAAGTGTGCTCTCGACGATCTCTTCTGTGACGTCAAGACCCATCATCTGGCTATAAGCAGTGAGGCGATTCAAAGCTCCCTCTAGCTGTCTCACATTGTGAAAGATCCTCTCCGCGATGAAAAAGGCGACCTTATGAGAAATCTTGATCCCTTTTTGCTCGGCTTTGTGCTGCAAAATCGCCACACGGGTCTCTAGATCGGGGACGCCGACATTGGCCACAAGACCCCATTCCATCCGGGCGATCATCCTCTCTGAGAGTTTTAGCTGACCTGGGGGCTTGTCACTGGTGATGACAATTTGCTTACCTTGATTGAGAAGAGCCTCGAACGTGTTACAAAACTCCTCCTCAAAATTGAGACGGCTTTGCAAGAACTGGATGTCATCGACGAGTAATACGTCAAGTGAGCGATAGAACCGCTTCATTTTGCTTGTTGACTTATTGCGCAAGTGATCGACGAGGTCATTGATAAACGCCTCTGTGGTGATGCAATGGACCTTGAGACGCTTGTGGTGCTTCTGTACATAGTGTCCAATCGCATGGAGCAAATGGGTCTTGCCCAGTCCCACGCCACCATGAATAAACAACGGGTTGTACGATTTGCCTGGGTGCATCCCGATGCCAAAAGCAGCCGATTTGACGAACTGATTGGACGGTCCTTCAATGAAGTGCTCAAATGTATATTGCGGATTGAGAATGGCGTGCAACTTTTCATTTGTCACAACAGGCGTGGGAGCACTCGTCTTTGGTACCACATTTTTCTTGGGAGCATTGATTGTAAAAGAAAGAGCGAGCTCGCCTTTAGCATTTGTGGGAAGGAAATTTTCGAGATGCTTTTTAAAATTTTCGAGCAGATATTCCTGCACAAAAATGTTGGGAACTTCGAGAACTAATTCCTCTATTGAAGAAGGATCTACTTTAATCGGGGCGATCCAGTTTTGAAATTCTGTTGCGGTGCAACAGTCTTCGACAAAGTGAAGAAACTCTTCCCAACACTGTTTCGGCGTCTTTGTTAACATGCGTTAATCCTTTATGAACAATCTTTCCACAATGCAGCCTCAGGCTGTTTTGATGTAGCCAGTATTAGCACGAGATACGAAATCGCGCAAGCCATAAATTCAACTTGTTAAAACCCGAAATTGACTTTCAGAGTGAGCCCCTGAAAAGAGAGATCCCCATTTGTGGAGAGGTGAATTCCTGGATTATCATCATCGAAAAAGCGTTTCAGCTGATTTTGTTCAAAGAAGAAGAGGTTTTCCCAGCCAGCTTCAACGCTTAAAGAATAACAACAATCGCAAAAGGTATATTCCCACTTCACACCTAAAAGAAAATCGAGATTGACACGAGAGGTCCAAAAGGTATCTTTTTTTAGATCTAGATAAACGATTGCAGGAGTGACATCTTGAAAAAGAATGCTTTCGGTTTGCCTTAAGTCAAAGCATCCATACAGAATAGAAAAATCGAAGTTGCCCACCAAACTAAACCCACATCCCAAACACCAAGTGGTATCGAGGCCTACTTTGGGACCAATTCCCCAAAAATCATTCTTCAGGTTGATATCGTCATCTAGCACCAAAAAAGCCGCGGGGCCTTGCATGACACCTCCGCTGGAATTGATGTTGAATTTTTGATCGATCCAAGCCGTAGAAAGGGCGATATAAGGTTTGATCGAAAGGAAGCAAGTGGGAAATAGCGCAGCACCCAGCTTGACATCCAGACGATTGAGATCCAGTTTCCAGCGGGCTTTAGCTTTTGTCGAAGTAGTGATACTCGAGCCGGGGATTGTCCAGGCGGTAAATAATCCTGCCGGAAAAACTGCAGATGTGGAGTCTTTGGCACTAGTTGAATAGTAGGTCCATTCTGCCTCTAGGTCACCGATGCAATTTGTTTGGTAGCCGAGTCCCACACGCACTCCCCAGTCCCAGTCAAAATCCACCCGCTTGACACGTCCCTTATTATTAATAAAAGCTAAACCGGACTGGTTTTTGATCATGTAATCCAGTCCGTCTTCATGGGCCTGCCAAAGGAGGGGGCTGACGGAGAGGTTCCAATTATAGCAGCATGAACAGTTCTCACAGTCCTCGTATTGTGCTTCAAGAGCTGCAACACCCAGGAGTGTCGCTAGAAATATAGCTTTTTTTTTCATCGTTATTCCTTTAAGGGGGTAGAGGAGCGCTCGCCCATCTTTTTGGAGGAACGCTTAAGGGACTTGCCAATAAGCCACTTGGTGTTGAGCCATCGAGTTTAAAAAATTGCACGGTAATGCTCGTCAAATTGGGATTGTAGGCAAAAACTGTTGTAGTTCCACTTTTGGTGAAACTAGCCGTATAGACAAGAGTATCGGTATCGGGAACACCGTGTCCATAAATGGTCCAGTCGGGCGTTCCATAATGGTCGATGATGTGTAGGAAGTGGAGAACTTCATTGATCGATTGAGAGGGGTCGGTGAAGGCTCCTCCAATACTTCCCCAAGGAGGGGTAGGGCCGAACATAGTGAAGATATCGAGCATGAATTGAAAGGGAGTGGGAGCGGAAGCTGTAAGATTTGTTTGCCCAAAAGCAATGATACTGCCCCCCAAACTTCTGAGCATATTCATATTGGAGTCAAATGCTCGTTTCCAGCAGTTCGTATCCGTTTTTAAACTAGGGGAAATTGTGGCGACAAAAGCTGCCGTATCCATCGAATCGTTCCAAGCGCTTAAATAGGCTCTATTTCGCCCGAAGACAAGGGACCACGCACTGCAGGGAAAGGCATTGATGAGTTTGATGTTTTCAGGAGTTTGTCCAAAATCTGTTGCATAGGTGATTTGAGCTTGTGAAATTTTTGGCGTTCCGCTGCTTAAACTAGTACGAATGGTGAAATCGAGAAAACCAGAGCCTGCGGGGTATGTCGCATCACCCGCTTTTGTTGTGACGGGGACAAAAGCTGTCGTGGCGGCTTGTCCCTTTTCGTAGTTGAGATTTTTATCTAAAAAGTAAGAATCCATTGCATATGCACAGGTTGTGTAGAGATAGATTCCCAAGTCGGTAATGTCTTTTCTTTGCGTAGAAATTCCCCATAAAATGATGGAGGCATAGGCTTGAAGCGCTTCGCCAATCGAATTTTCATTGTGGCCCGCATTGCCGCCTGCAATTGTGGCTTGAATGCCATCTGCCCAACCATGACCTGCCCACTGATCGAAAAAATTCATTTTTGCAAAAGACATTTGAGCATTTTTAAAAAATGCAGAATCGATGGAGGGATCATAGGCAATATTTTGCGCTAATTGATCGATGGCTTCTCCGAAATTTTGCCTTGCAGCCCACTGGCTTCCCGCATCAGGAGTGGCTTCCCAAGCGCCATCGTAGAGCCCAGCAAGGGCAGCTGCAGCGATCCAGTAGCCATACTGGTAATGGTGATCATTAAATGCGTTGGCAACTCCAAAAGATTCCCAGACAACACCGGGACCATTGTGAAGAGGAGGTTGTTGGATCCGTCCGGGCCAGGGGATTGGGTTGACCCGATCGCCAGGAGTTCCGGCTGAGGGATAAAGCATGACGATGTGGGCGATGGGATCGTAAAATGCATAGTGACTTAAATTGAATCCTCCGCGCGTGACAGATGGGACTTTTCCAAAATAGGGGGAAATGGCTCCCTCTACACCGGCCAGAGGGGGATTTGTGGTGGCTACTCCAACAACCGAAGATTCTAATGCGTCTCGAAGCGATTGTGTGCGCGCCTTGCTTTCTGGAGGGTTAAAAGCTCCGGGGCGATCGGGAAGGTCGGGTCGATTGTTGTATTGAGCTTCCGTCAGAGTTGTAAAGAAGAATTCATGAAACGGATCGCTATCTCCCGCACCATCTTCGAATCCCTGTAGAAATTCCAAAACGAGTCCCAATTGCTTAGCATCTTTTGCTAGGGTTTTTCCCACATCATAGATCCCTTTGTTTTGTGAGAAATACGCCGTATTCCAAGGAGCAAAAGCTTTGTCGGAGAGGTTGTTGACATATTCATTATCGATGTTGTCAAAGAGGAGTTGTCAACTGCTTGTCGTTCCCAGACTCGACTGGACCATATCGGTCCAAAAAAGAGGGGTCATGAAGGGCAGAAGATTTGTTAAAAAGTAGTTAGTCTTAATACTGAATCCCAAAATGGCAGGCTAGTTGCGTCGTACATACCAAA
>JAAKFB010000114.1 GCA_011065235.1 Chlamydiota bacterium
CTTTGCATTTCACAAAGAACTTGGTAATCTTCTTCAGAAAACTTGAGTTTAAGAGAAATCGTTCGTTTCACAGGCGCAAAGATACTCATAAAACTTTTTATTTGCAACTTTTAAAAAAGGAGCAGCGTTTCCTCCCATCCCTGAAGGAATGGGTCTCCACGCCGTCAATAAGATGAGAATCCGTTTTATCCCTAAACCTCCACGCACAGAAGTTCCCTTTGCCATTGGGATTCCCGCTCTCATTTGGCAAGCCCTCTTTTTCTACATACCCCTTTCGTTTATCGTCATCTCCAGTTTTCTCAAAGTTTCCGACATTGGACGAATTGAAGGCCTCACACTGAGCCATATCCAGATGTTCCTCTCACCGACCTACCTCAAGGTGATTCTCGCTTCTCTTTTATTGGCACTCTCCAATGCTACTCTCTGTTTTCTCGTCGCCTATCCCCTCGCCTATTTTTTGGCATTTACAGCAGGTAAATACAGCTACCTCTTTCTCTTCTTGCTCATCGTCCCCTTCTGGACAAATTTCTTGCTGCATGTATACGCCTGGTTTTACATCCTCGAAAAGCATGGATTCATCAACAACCTCCTCATGAAGATTCATCTCATCACCGAGCCTCTTCACATGCTGAATTCACTACCAGCAGTCATGATCATGATGGTCTATTATTACCTCCCTTTCATGATCCTTCCCATTTATGCTTCATTAGACCGCTTCAACTATCGGTTGATTGAGGCTTCCTACGATCTCGGGGGGAGCTTTTTTGCGACATTTAAACGGATATTGCTGCCGATCACGAGCCGTGGCATCCGCGCCGGTTTTTTTCTCGTCTTCATCCCCTCTTTTGGAGAATTCGTTATTCCTGAGCTCATGGGAGGCGATAAAAAAATGTTTGTAGGAACCGTTGTTTCGCAATATATCTTGGGAGAAGGAACTGGGTCTCTCGGCTCCGCATTCACATTGCTCAGTGGGATCATTCTGATCATCAGCTCTATCGCTTTATATATCGCGATCACTAAACTTCTTCAGCCGAGAATGCGCCATGGATAATCAAAAATCCCTCGGACGGATCAGTTCCCTTGTCATGGTGGCAGCCACCTATCTATTTCTCTATGTTCCCCTCATCGTCCTCTTTGTTTTCTCGTTCAATACCCAGCGCTTTCCAGCTCCTTGGACCGGATTCACCCTCGACTGGTATCGCCAACTCTTCCGCTCCGTCTACTTGTGGCAAGCCTTTGCCACCTCACTCATCGTCGCCTGTTCGGCAACACTTATCAGCTTAGGCGCTGGCGTCGGTCTCATTTTTTACGCTGCGCAGGGAGGGCGTGTGGGAAAATCCCTGGGAATGTTCTACGGCAATTTGATCATCCCCGAGACAGTCCTCGCCGTCAGTCTCCTCTCCTTTTTCACACTCATCAAAATCCCCCTCGGCATGACTACCTTAATCCTCGCCCACTCTGTCCTCGGCCTTGGATTTGTTGTCCCCATCACCTACGCTCGTTTTCGCGAACTCGATGACACCTTGACGGAAGCCTCTTTGGACCTCGGCGCCACCCCTCTGCAGACCTTTTTCAAAGTGATCCTCCCGATGCTACGCCCTTCACTCATCACGACAGCACTACTCGTTTTCATCCTCTCATTCGACGACTTCATCCTCTCCTATTTTTGCGCTGGCAGCACCGCACAGACTCTCTCTCTATACATTCTATCAATGATCCGCACCGGTGTCTCTCCCGTCGTCAATGCCCTTTCCTCCGTCCTCCTCTTTTTAAGTTCAATGCTCATCCTCCTCTTTTTTTCAATCAAAACGAGGACTAGGTTTTACTGATGTCTTTTGGCAAAGTCTTCGTCCGCCTCAGTATCATCTGTTTTTGGATCTTGCTCATTTTCATTGCGCTTTATTTCCCCTCCTGGAAAATTTTTCCTATCGAAGAAAAAAACCTCAATGTTTTTGCATGGGGCGACATCCTCGACCCAAAAGTCCTCGCCGATTTCGAACGGGATACCGGGATCAAAATCAACTTGAGCTACTATGCCTCCAATGAAGAGCTTCAAGTGAAGATGAAAGCTACGAGAGGTCAAGGATACGACCTCATCCTCCCCTCCGATTACACCGTCGCTCTTTTGATCAAAGAAGAACTTCTCCAACCGCTCGATCACAAAAAGCTCCATTTTTACAGCGATCTTTACCCCGCCCTTTTAAACCACGAATTCGATCCTCAAAACCGCTATTCAATCCCTTTTGAATGGGAAATCTATGGTTTTGGAATCGACCGTAGATTTTTTGATACCCATCCCTTTGTGCCGAGCTGGAGGGCTATCTTTGATCCCGACGTGGTCGATTATAAAATCGTTCTCAAAAATGACCCGATCGAATCTGTTCTTTTTGCCGCCTTCTATCTCTTTGGGCAAACCGATTCCCTAACTCCCACGCAATTTGACCAAGTTAGGCAGCTCCTCCTCATGCAACGCGATTGGGTCGAAGCCTATACCGACTTTCGCGCCGATTATTTCATCGCAAGTGGAAGCTGCCCTCTTGCCCTCTCCTCTACCGCTTATATCAAGAGAATCCATAACTTCTTCCCACAAATCGAATTCATCATCCCCGAGGAAGGCTCATTTGTGACCATTGAAAATTTCTGCATCACCAAAGCGAGCACAAAACAAGACTACGCCTATAAACTCTTGAACTACATCTACACGAAAGAATCGCTCATCTCCCACTACAAAAATTATTGGTATTTTCCCGCTATTCTCTCTCCTAAAGACGAACTCGGTCTGACGGAGGACGAGCGCAAACTCTATGAATACAGCCGTGAAGAGTTCACAAAATTCCACTTCTTTAAAAACATCTATCCTCAGCAGCAAGTGCGCGATCTCTGGGTCGAAGTAAAATCTTTTTAAACCACAGAGCTCGCAGAGGCACAGAGTTGTTTTTGCTTCGATATTTTTTCAAAAACATGCCTCGATTGTGTTTGACCTAAAAAAAAGCATCCTTTATCTTATTCGCCGAATTACTTAATGTAACTTGTCCCTATCTCGCATCACTGACGAGATACAAGATTTGAGATGCAGCCAATGGCGAGCCATTGGCAAAGAACAAAGCGCAGTAGATCGTTGGTGCAGCAAGCTTTGAAGTGAGATAGGGACAAGTTGGATTACTCAACCGAAACGAGGAAAACTATGAACTTAGCAACACTTTCTGTCAATTTCACCACCCAGGTCATTTCAAGCTCGGTAGCATTCATCGACGCTTACGTTATCCAGGGTATTTCGAGCGGCCTTTACAACTGCGCCGAACCATTTATCCCAACAACAGGTCCTGAAATCTCAAAAACGCGCATGTGTTCTTTTTTGTCTTGGGCAGAAAAATTAGGGAACACAGAAATAAAAGATCCCACCACTATTCAAAAGATTTGGTTTTTACGCCCTGTTGAATACGTCCAAACATCTCTGATGGTCTCAGCGAGAAAGTTCTACTACTTCGCAAGCGCCTCTTCAAATAACGAACGATATGTCACAGACGTCGCTCAAGCTGTACGAGGTTTAGCTCAAACTAAAATCGCAAATAAACCCGTACTCTTAGAGTCCCTCCAAGACAAAGTAATAAAAATTTTCGGCAAAGAAATCAACAACTCTTCCTTCAATTACACACAGCTCGTAACCTACGTAGGTACAGGGGTAGCAAAGTCTGTATTATCCTGGGGAATGCGGTATTATATTGCCTCATGGATCTACCCTGATATCCCCTATCTTTCCACAGCAGCGACCCTTGCAACGCTTTATGCTTGGACAATTTGCATTACCCCAAATGTCCGTAGTGAGCTATTAAACGCCCAGCCTCTACCCCTCCCGAAATTCACCGATAAATATACTGAAGAAATGCATGCAAAAATCTCTACACTAGCCGAGAGTTATTTTAAAGACGATGATGTCGGATCCTTTAGAGATGCACGAACTGATATTGTATTGCCCGAAACTTCTCCCGATTCAAATCCATTCCCCGCATTCATTGCGCCACCACAACCCCCAACGGAGACACCCAAACCTCCCTCTACTCAAGCACAGCCTAAATTTGTTACAACGGCCATCGCCTTAGTTTCTTCTAATAATAATAATGCCCCAACAAGTATTGAAGAGCTTAAAGCTAAATGGTCAAAAGTACAGCTTGAATTGAAAAATATACAAAAAAATAGTCCAGAATATTTGCGCCATTATGCAGACATGGACAAACTAAGAGCCAAGCAATATGAATTAGAGGAAAATTGGCCAAAACTGCTCGAATATGAAAAAAGAATCATCGACAAAAAGAAACAAGCCTTAGAAAAAGAAGGCAAGTCAACTACCGGGTATTTAGATCACCAGCTTAAAGAGCTCCATAAACGCATACGAAGCTCGGTTGAAAACGCTGCATTACAAAAGCTTCTTTACGAAGTTCAAGACCATATTAACAGCCTTAAGCCCGTCATCGATACAACATTCGATGTTTCTCCACCTGCGACACCGCAGAAACCACTAAAAACCTCATCACGAGTCGAAGCATTGGATTCAGAATAAGAGAATTAAGAATATACAACGCTGACCATCTCGTTCTTCTTGGGGCCGATGATGCGCCAGTTGAGATGGATATAATGCTCGTCAAAGAGGACGCTTCCATAGTAAGCGTCCTCTTTGCACTCATGGGGTTTTAGGGATTTGAAGAGATGCTCTTCAATTGGTGTTAGAGAGAAGAGAAAGACGGGACGCTCAACCCCAAAGCGCAAATGCTCTAGAGATAGCCCTCCATTTTCCGAATCGAGCTTCCACCGGAAGACATTCGTAAAAGCGATTTCTTGCCGGGTTTGCACCCCTCGCCACATTCCTTTTTCAAAAAAAGTGATCGTCTCCATAGAAGAGTCTTGCAGAATCACCCGGCCTCTTCCCTTACGAGGCTCGTAGGAAGGGGGGATTTTGCGGCAGTTGGTAGTCGATTCAAAAGAGGACACCTCTGAGAGGCGCTTCCAAAGCTTAAAAGGTGCGCTATTTAACACGACTCACTCCTAGGGCGTCGATACGCCCTTCTTCCCCTACAAGTGTGGTAAGTAAGACCGTCTCAAGGAGGGGATGATCTTTGAGCATCTGATTATAGGTATAAATTTCCACCGCTTCATTGTCGCGTGGATCGGGCTGACCGATCTCCCCTCTTTTTGGGATGAGATTATCACTCAAAATCAATGTCCCCGGTCGGGAGAGTCGCAGACACGGCTCGAGATACTCTGGGTAGCGATTTTTGTCCGCATCGAGGAAAATCACATCGAATGGTCCTTCATCTTTTTCGATCATTTGCGCTAAAAGATCTGAGGCAAGACCTTGTCGGATCTCGATTTGATCCTCTTTTCCAGCAAAAGCCACATTTTCGCGTGCAACACACGCGTGCTTTTCAACACATTCTAAGGTAATCAATTTTCCGTCTTCTTCTAGAGCTCTAGCAAGCCAAAGGGTGCTATACCCTCCAAGAGTACCGATTTCTAAAATCTTCTTCGGAGATGCGAGACGGGCGAGGAGATAAATAGTTTTTGCCACATTGTCGGGCACTTGAATCGGCTTTAGTCCTTTTTCATCGGAATTCACGAGCGCATGAGCCATTGTTTCTGGGACCTCACAGAAGTGCATGCAAATATAACCTTTGACTTGACGGTTGCGATTTACCCCTGTTAACATACTTGGAACCATGTTTGAAAATATAGTCTAAAGAGGAAAATTTGCCAAACGCTATCGCCTTATCTCCCGCGGTCCAACAAACCCTTTTGTATCCCGTTAAAATCGTCTCAAAGCCTTTTCTTTTTATCATCGCAAAAGTAAACGCCTGCGCCCAACTTTTTATCGGATATTTTGTCCGGCTCGGCATGTTCTCTTTCGGAGAGTGGCACCACAGCTGGATCAAAAAGAAAATCATCGAACTTTACAGGGGCGGATGCTACGAC
>JAAKFB010000115.1 GCA_011065235.1 Chlamydiota bacterium
ATTCATCTCCCGATGATTTTCCCTTGTAGATATTGCAGGAATATCTACTGCGGAAAAATCCTCAAGATCTGAACCGTTTTCCTGCTCGAGGATTGCCCAAGTTATTTCTTTACGGGCCCTTAGAGTTTTTTATGCATGACTTCTAATCTTGATAACTCCTTGTTACTCATAATGATAACTCTTTCCATAGTTGTAGCTCCCCTCTTTGTTAAAATTATTTTTTACAAAAAAGGGGGCATTTCTATTGGAAGCCTACAAGAATTAACTAAATCTTGACAAATAATAAACATTCTATTACTATGTATATATAAGGAGGGTAAAAATAATGACAAATGCTATAAATTCACAAATATCGTCCCTTCCAACAGTCAATTCCTCGAGATCAGAATTCAAAAATCCCCTGGCCAAAAAAGTTGGAAGAGTGGCAATCACTGCATTGCTTTACACCACACGAGTAGTCTTTGCACCTCTGACAATTGCGGCAATCTCTTATCGTCTCTACAGTAAATATTCCATGAAAAGCACTATCGAAGAGCTGGGCAAAAAACGCTATAAGGCATTACTCAACGCTATCGGAGATTCCACATCCAATTCATCTGCAGACATGCTTGCTCTGTTAACATCTCGACCAAAGAGTGGATATCATGCCTATATGCAAAAAGTCCGCTCCACGATCGATGCGGCTCTAGCGACATCTGAGGGGGAAAACGATCCCGTTCTTCTCCTTGCAGCACACACATTGACAACGCAAGCTCCAGGAATGGAAAGTATTGAGGCCTATGGCAAAAAAGTCACCGATCGGATCCCCATCCCCGAAAAAGAGCTGAGCTATTCTGGATTGGCAGACGTGCTTGATGAAGCTGTAAAGCGGCATACCTACTTTAACAAAGATAACGTGATTTCCCATATTTTTTGGATATTTGCCCATCCGGAAAAAGCTCTGCATGCCTTTTTTGATCAAACAGGTCTACAAGACCCTTTAAAATACAACTCTTTTGCACGTGGAAATGCGAATATCCATATCGGATCTTTCGATGTTGGAAATGCAAAAATCCATTTTTCCTTAGGCCCCACGCCGACTTGTGACCGCCTTTTCGAAGCCCATTTGAAATACCTGAAAGACAAACAAGGGCATGTTCATTTTTTCCACGATTTAGAAGGGGGACCCTCAGCTGAAAACACGCGTGTTCGAGAAAAGGGACAATTGGCAGTACGCTTTCCAGAGCAATTGACCTATAAGAGTACTCCATTTGATAAATTTGATCTTAACGAGATAACAAAGCAGGCTTTTGAAACCATTAAAGAAATCGCAAAAGACAAAACAGATATATATCTAGGACAGGCCTGCAAACAAGATATCGATCGGGGAGTTATTCTCAACGTGATCACCATGCTCCGTTTTGATAAACTTGCAAACAAGCCTCTAACACGTGAGCGACTCAATCAAATTGTTGGGATCGTCCTTCTCCGTGCAGGTATGGTCGATGACCGCGCTATCCTAGCCAACCGCTATGCAGTCTTGAGCAATTATCTCAGAGCCATGTAAGATGCATGTATGCATCCCTACGATCAAATTCGCGAGTTACCAGCTGATCCTATTTTTGGACTCAGTGCCAAATTCAAAGCAGATAAACGGCCAGGCAAATTCACGTTTGTCACGGGGTATTTTCGCAAACAAGATCTCACGACGCCCGTTTTAGACACCGTTGCAGAAGCGGAAAAGAGATTAGCCGAGGCGCGTCATAAGCGGGAATACTTGCCAATTGATGGAGACCTGGAGTTTGCCACTGAAATTGGTAAGCTCGCCTTCGGTTCCCATTGGGACCCCGAAAAGATCTACGGCCTTCAGACGGTAGGCGGAACAGGCGCCCTTTTTTTAATAGGCAAACTGGCAAAGGCATGGACAAATGTCATCGCTATTTCCGATCCTACCTGGACCAATCACTGGGGGATTTTCACCCTCGCAGGGCTCAAAACAGAGCCGTATCCCTATTATGCCAACAGAAAATTGCAATTTGACGGATGCGTGGAAAAACTGCAGTCCCTTCCCAAAGGAGCATGCGTTCTCATCCACACCAATTGCCATAACACAACTGGTTTTGACCTCACGAAAGAGCAGTGGCAAGAGCTATGCGCATTGGTGGAGAAGAAACAGCTCTACCCCATTCTCGACATGGCCTATCAAGGGTTTTCAGCAACTCCCGATGAAGACGCATATGGACCACGCCTTTTTTTTGAAAAAGGCTTGAATTTTGCCCTCACCTATACCTGTGCGAAGAATTTTTCGATTTATGGGGAGAGAGCAGGAGCCCTTTTTGTTGTTGATCAATCTTCCAAAAACTTGAGGGCGATAAAAAGCCAGATCAAAGCCCAAATTCGAGGATGTTATTCCAATCCTCCCATTCATGCAGCAGCAATTGTGAAGACCATTCTAAAATCTTCAGATCTCAAAGCAAAATGGCTCAAAGAACTCGAAGGAATGCGCAAACGGATGCATGCTGTGCGTAATGCGTTCGTTGATTTGCTCGTCCAAAAAGATCCAGAAGGAAATTGGGAACCAATTCGACAAGGAAAAGGTCTTTTTTGCTGCAGCGATCTTTCCTCTAAAGCCGTTACGCGCTTATGCGAGGAAAAAGCACTTTACGTAGCCGTTGATGGACGGATTAATTTAACGGGTCTCAATGACCAAAATTTAGAGCAATTTGTCGACGCTCTGTTGGAAATGCAATAATGCGGAATCGTTCTTTCTTATTTCTCATAGTCTTTGTCTTCCTCCTCCTCAGTCTTCCAAAATCGAGCGCGGATAAGATCCGCTCATGGACGATCTGTGCTATTTCTCCCAGCTGGAAATTGACAGGTGAAAAAGATGTGGAAAAGCTAGAACTCGAAAATCAAATGCTCAAAGGGCAGATTCGCGAGCTCAAAAGTTGGGTCTTGGAAAATGCCGAACTGGAAGGGCAATTTCAAGAGCTCCGCTGCATCACTGCAAAAGCAGGAGATCCTTTTTTTGAAAGAAGAAGCCGCTATTTGGCGCAAATTCTCCAAAGATCTGTTTATTCACTACCTGCACGTGTAGTTTTTCGTGAGCCAGCGAGTTGGAGCAGCAGCATTTGGCTCAACGTAGGGGAGCGGGACAATGAGCGAATCGGCAAAGAAATTGTCGCTAAAAATAGCCCTGTTGTTGTGGGAAAAGCCATTGTTGGCGTTGTCGAAGAAGTGACAAAAACTAGATGTTTGGTACGCCTCATCACAGATCAGTCACTCACCCCCTCCGTCCGTGCGGTACGAGGAGGCGAGCAAAACCGGGACTTAGCAGAAGCGCTCGATACCCTTGTCAAAAAACTTTCCCTGCAAAACCATTTAGAAGGATCACAAGAATTAGTCGCTGCGCTACGTGGGTTTCAAGCACAATTAGACCTCGATGAAAGCGCTAGCTATCTGGCCAAAGGACAGCTGCATGGCACGAGTCACCCCCTTTGGAGATCACTTGGGCAAACATTGAAAGGGGTCGGGTTCAATTACGATTTCAGTGATGAAGAAGGAAGTGCCGTCAACTTGCGCACAGGTGTCTACAAAAATGGCATCCAACAGCCTCTCATTCGTACAGGAGACCTTCTAATCACAACCGGAATGGACGGAATTTTTCCTCCTGATTTGCGCGTAGGAATCGTGACAAAAATCCTTCCACTTCACGAAGGAGAGTGTTCCTATCAACTCGAAGCCGATGCACTCATTCCCAATCTGAATACACTCTCAGAAGTATTTGTCCTACCTCCAATTTAATTCCAGATGTCAACCTTGCGTTTGACAAAATTGAATGCACGCGCGTACAATCCGGATTGTACTCTAACTGTCGAATTGAAAGGAGACAATTATGTATAAGTATTTTGGATGGATTTTCGCAG
Organism: Chlamydiota bacterium; assembly: GCA_011065235.1. Classification (GTDB taxonomy): domain Bacteria; phylum Chlamydiota; class Chlamydiia; order Chlamydiales; family Rhabdochlamydiaceae; genus Sacchariniichlamydia. The sequence goes on from JAAKFB010000115.1 coordinate 3,906, forward strand.
CGATGATGTCTTTGACTCTAGTTTCTGCTTTTGCTGAAGATAATGACGCTGATGAAGCTGCTACACCTGATGCTCAAGAAGAAGTTGCAGTCGCAGACGAGGCAACTGAGTAAGTTTTTACCTCAAGACCCCGTTCTTTTCAAAGAGCGGGGGTTTTTTTGTCCAAATACATTTTCATATAGTTGTTTGCGTACATCAGAGAGCTCCTTTTGAGGGTCCTCAACAGATCCCCTAAAGAGTTGACCGCATTCTTGCAATTTCCCCCCTTCTTTTAGAAAGAATAAGGGGCGATCGTAAGCCAAAAAGTCATAGCCAATCGAAGAGAAATCTCCCAAATAGATATCCGTTTTTTCTAAGAGGGGATAGATCGCTGGAAAATCTACGATGAACTCTTTTTCATACTTGCCCAAGATCCGATGAAAAGCAGCTGGATCATTTTCTTCCAAAAGAGGATGCAGCTTGATCAATAAGTGATAGTGCTCTCCAAGCGCCTGTATCACTGCATCGATGCTCTCAAAGAACGAACTCGAAGTGGCTTTGGTCTCCCACGTCGGGGCATAGAGAACCACTTTTTTTTCCGTCTGAAAGAACTTTGCCGCAAGTGCATCAAAATGGCTTTTGTGCTCATTGTAAAACCAGAGGCGATAGTTGCCCTCTTTTTCATAGGAGAGTTCAATGTCTTGCTCAACAGGCATTTTGAGCAAATCTTCTTTATCGGAGTAGCCGTGGGGCGCAAAAACAAACCGGATCGTTTTGTTAAAAAATAACTTTACAAGAGGTTGAAGCTCCATGGCCCAAAATTTCCCACAAGTGACAATCTCATTAAAATTTTTAGCAATATATTCCAGAGTCATTTCAGATAGAGGGACATAGCGGCTCTCCACCATGGGGTAAAATGCCTTTGCAATATCCAAATGGCGCAAGTCTGTAACGATCAAAGGGATATTTCTCGAGAAGCAAATGGGAGCTAAATGATCGAGGTGGGTCTCAGGACCAGTACTAATTGCAGCTTTCATAAAATTTTTTGCCTGTGTTATACTACTCGTATGAATTACTCACTTATTGATCATACAAGAGGATATCAATTTACGTCCTCAGACGCTTTCTACTCTTTGGCCACTGGACTCTCAGGAGTCCCTTTTGCAAAGAGGCATTATCATTTATCCAATACAGATACTCCTCTGTGGTTTGCCCATCGGATGATTGCTCTTATCGAATTTCTACCCCTTCTCGGAGGGCTAGTCGCACTCGTGGAACGGGCCATGTATTTCGGTAGCGCTTACTACCCACGAATCGACTCCGGTAGAGCTTACTCACCAGTCGCCCCCGGTAGAGCTTACTCACCGGTGCCCTGGAGAAAAGAGCCTCTTTCATCTACGGCTGCATTAGCAGAGATGCGCAAAAGAATGGAGCTTGTATCTCCTGAAGACTACCAGCTCCCTACAACTGAAGAACTCTGTAAAAAAGAGAGCGCGCCTCTCCAGTTCAAGCAGCAATTTGCTAACGCGCAAGGGCCGCGTCCCACAATGGAAGATGCTCATATCTACAAAGAAATGAATAAAGGCGTTTTAGCCGCTGTTTTTGATGGACACGGAGGAAATGACGTCTCGGCTTTTGCGAGTTGGGAATTTGAAAAGAGATTCCCTAAAGCCCTTGACGATGCAAAGGGCAATGTGCACCAAGCTTTTGAAAATCTTATCCACCAGATCCATCAAGATGTCGCGGGCAACTCCTCATGGAATCGGATGGGAAGTACAGCTGTCATCAGTTATATCGATAAAGAGACCCACCAAGTCTATACCGCGACACTAGGGGATAGCGAAGCTCACATCTATCGTGGAGTAAGAAATCCTTTGTGGCAGAAGACCCACTCGATCGCACTTTCCTACATCTTCAGTTGGGGGAATGAATATGGCCGGCTAATAGATGCATTTGGACGTAAAGCCCTCCAGAATCACCTACGTACATTTGGCCCAAATCCGAAAGGACTTCGCTCCCATTTGCATTATGGTGTTAATGTTAGCCGAGCGATTGGAGATGTGTATGAAGCC
>JAAKFB010000116.1 GCA_011065235.1 Chlamydiota bacterium
TTTTGGGCGCGAGCGAGCGGAAAAGATACAAGATTCTTGAGGAAGGGAAGGTGTAAATGCACCTTTCCGACGAGAGAAGCAAAGTAGATTTTTCGCGCAGCTAGCCCATAGAAGGGATAGGGGCAAGTTGAATTAAAGAATGGCAATACTCAAAGTGAACGCCTGACAATAGCGCTTTCCCCTTCCCGACTGCACACTCAATGATCGCAGGATACTTTCCCCCTTCGTCATAAGTACCCAAAATGGACACATTAGCTTTGACCTTCGCATCCACAAAATAGCCTCCTCCATTGTAAAAAACGTAAAGAGGCTTCTTATTTTCACGATAAACCCTGGCTATTCTCGCTCCACTTAGAGACCTTCTCTGAATTACTTTCGCCGCCAAGAGCCAAGATTTTTTTCCTAGGAGAATGCTCTGGAAAGCGGAGCAAACTCAAATTGAGTTTGTGAAGCTTGAAGAGCTTCTCATAGGAAAAAAGATGGCTCTTATTGGCGGTGGAATGAATTCAGAGAAGGTCTCTTAAAGAGGCTGGATCAAAAGGGGCTAAAATAGGCCCCCGCACAATGCCCGGAAAAAATTGCAATTCCCGCTCTTGGTTCACTTCTTGAGAAGTATTTAAAGCAAATTCGACCCTTTCCCCTGCGTAATAAGCCCCTGCGCAAATGCCGATGTACACTCCCCCATTTTCCACATAGACTCGGATCTTTAAATTCCCCTGTCCTCTCAAACGCTTCATATAGGGAATATCGGCCCCGCCTGGAATAATCAAAGCGGCTGCATCTCTCTCCCAATTTTTGTGAATCAGGTCCTTGGCGGAGACATGCTCGACCTCTCCAAAGGTCAGGGCCGTTTGCCTGAGCCCCTCCAAGGAAACCCCCTCATCGCAATAAATGAGCACCTTTTTCAAAATACAAGTCCCAATGGTTGCGGCAGCCCGGATTAAATTTTGCCTTGCAAAAAGGGCAACAAAACTCACAAGCCAGATATTGATCGATTGTCATAGCACTCTCACACGCCCTGCAGAGCACCGCTTTCTCTTTAAACTCAGAGACAGGCCATGGCTCTGCAGGATGATCAGTGATCTCTAGGTGGCATTTGTAACAGGGGAAAAAATCCCCGCAGCAAAAAAACCGAATCGATACAACATCTAGACTAGAGTTATAATGTCTGCATTCCATCGATTCCCTTTATAAAAATGGCCTCAAAAATCCTTTCTGGCTTGATGTGCCTTTGCAAATATGCATCATCTGCAACGATTTGTTTTTCTTCAGTCAATAATTCAATATTTTTAGGCCCTCCATGCACCTTCCCCCTTACAGAAGAATTTTCAAGAAAGCATTTCCAAAAAAAATCAAAAATTTCTTGTTTCAGTTGACTCAGAGTTGTCTCTTCTGTAACCGCATGATACGTACTCATTTCCATTTTCATAACCAAAGGATATTTAACCATTATTTGCATTTTTTCAAGCTCCTCCATAGCAAGTATTATTTATAATCTTATATGGATCAAAGGTGTTCGCTTTTACATATTCAGGGGTTTTTCGATACACGAGAGTAACAAGCTCCCACTTGAGTTCCTGCTTTCCTACTTCGGGAAATTTTGCGCTAAATTTATTCCAAATTTCCTCAACTAGCTCATCAACTTTCCCAGTTAGCTTATCTACTCCAGTAGGTCGCCGTACAGAAATAGTTTTCGAAGCTTGCTCAACCACCTGATCTGTTGACAAACGATTTTCATCCGGAATTTCAGACTTAAATGGATCCGGATCTATCCCTTCTTCTAGCGCGCCAAACCCATGTATAGCCATAAAAGGATCTGTAACAGTATATTCCTCTACAATTTTCATTTTTTTCTCCTTTCGTTTGAAGTTATGGAAAAGACCAACAATGCTTTGATGGCCTCGATGGTGATAAAGGGATAAAACCCAAATAAAAAACTATTTTTCGCCCCGATAAACGGAATCAGCCAGAATGTACCCATGGCAAGTTGCCCACAGGCAATTCCCATTGCAAGCGGCATACGTCTTTTAGTTCTCTCGAAAAGCCAGCCAAAACCATACGCTTGCAGAGGATATGCAATTAAATATCCACCAGTTGGCCCCAATAGGCAATGCAAGCCTCCTGCTCCCCCAGCAAATACGGGACACCCGGCGCATCCTTCCAGCAAATAAAGCAGAGCTGCGAAAAATCCCGCTCTTTTCCCAAGAGTGGCCCCTACGAGCATGACTCCAAAAGTCTGTCCTGTAAATGGAACGTAATAAAGAGGGATGCTGATTTGGGCGCAAAGCCCAATAAAGCAAGAAGCCAACACAACCTGAACCAGGGGCCAATGGGCTGGAATGCTTCGTTTTGCGATGATTGAATTCATGTGTCATCTCCTTTGCCCAAAATCTTCTCATTCTCATGGATTTATATCCATCTGACACCCCCACAAAATTAAACTCTATTTAGGTTTACAAATTAAACATCACCTGAGAAAATAATGCTTAAATTCAAACCTAAAAAGAGGTTGTTTTTTATGCTCAAGGGTTTCTTCAGCAATCGAAATATCGAGAGAATTCTCTTATTTTTGTTCGTCAATGAGCGGTGCTATGGCACGCAGCTTCAGACTCTTTTAGGGGTTCCTCTAACCCCTCTCCAAAAAGCGTTGAGCCATCTAGAAAAGCATAGGGTCTTGTCGAGTCACTATGAGGGAAAAGCGCGTATTTATCAGTTCAATCCCTCTTATCCCCTTCGATGGGAACTCGAATCCTTGTTGAAAAAAGCCTATACCCATCTCCCCTCTCAGGAGAAAAAACGCTATTGTTTCGTCCATAAACAAAAGTTCATTCCTTCAGAAAAAGGAAGGAGTCGTAGAAAAGAGCTCACAGCCTTTTGGGAAAAGCTCCTCAAAACGCGTAAACTCTCTTTGGTCACCAAATCACGCCTTGGGAATGAAAAAATCACGAAAACGGGCAGAGCCGAGGTGACGGTTTCTTTAGTTGCCCCTTCGGTCCTGATCTTTCACGAAAAGGGCTATTGGCTTGTGGATGAGCATCCCGACACCAGCTTTAGCGGATCATTCCGTTGGTCTTTAGACTTAAAAACCTCTCTCATTACGCTAGAACACTTACGCCATGGCGCCAGTCGCCCTGTATTTCTATTCAATCTCACGCCAATTCAAGCCAATAAGCTCGAATCGGTCGACGCTCATCTCTGCGGCGAAGATACGTATTTAGGAAGTGTAATATGGAGTAACGACCAAATCGCCTTTCACTGGCGCATCATCGGCCCGCAAAAGAATGACGAATTGATTTACCATTATTCCTAAGAGGTGTTAGCGGCCACGGTGCTTTTCTTTTTTCTTCTCTTGTTTCAGTAAAAATTGTTTCTCTTTGCGGGCTTCTTTTTCAGCTTTATTGGTCCGTTTTTTCTCTTTTTTGTTCTTTTCGAGTTCTTCTCGCATGTAGTCTTGGGCTTGGCTCGAGGGCTTTGTCGTTTTTTTGATTCTTTCCATCTCTCGGCGAGCTTCTCTTTGTGCCCGTTTGGGATTCCTCCGCTTAATCACAAGTTTGAACTCTTGAGGAGCTCCAAATTTCAACTCTTGATAGTGATTGAGGACAAATTCATGAACTTCTGCATCTGAGGGCTCAGCTCCAAAAATGTTGCGGGCAATAGAATACCCTTTCTTATCCATCCTCTCGAAAGTACCGACCCAGTAGGGACCATCTAGAAAAATTGTCACTTTAATTATAATCATGAAGAATTGCGTTTTTTCCACAATTTATACACCTCGATTCCTTGAGGATCGGGATGATGACACATCGGCATTTTTCTGTCTTGCCAAGGTTTACCGATTTCTTCATAAAAATTTAAAAGAGTGAAATACTTCCGGTCATCCACATAGTGAGACGCATAGTCATCCCGCGTTGTGATGAATGTGACGCGATCCGGACTGCAGTAATACATCGCAGCCAGGCACATTGGACAAGGATGGGCCAAGATAAAGAACTCACACCCGGTAAAATGTTCCGATTGTAAGATCTGAGACACTTTGCGAATCGCAAGCATTTCTGCATGAGCCGTGGGGTCATGGGTCTGAGCGACCTGATTGGCAGCCTCGGCCAAAATTTTTCCATCTTTGGCAATCACGCAAGCAAAAGGACGCCCTCCCTCTTCTACATTTTCCTTGGCTAGTTCAATTGTGCGCTTAATAAAATCCATGCTACCGTTTCCTTTTGCGACCAAAAAATAGCACCACACATCCCACAGCGACAAGAACCATTCCTCCCGTGAATAGCAGCTTTACAGGCTCCCGATAGCGATCTACTTTGCTATGCAGCTCCCCTTTGATGACATCTTTTACCGGACTATCGGGAATGATGCGGGTTTTTCTTTCGATGTCTCCCCGGGCTTCTCGGATTTGCTCTTTTCCGTAGTTCCCATAGAGAATCAATCCAATTCCCGCTAAGAGAATCACAAGGCCGATGATTTGCTTTCCATTCATATTGGATCTCCTTTTCCTCCTTCATACAAAAAGAGGCCATTCAGATCAAGATTTCTATAAGTGCCTAATAATTAGCTTATTATTAAAAATGGACTCGACTATTCCGCAGCGGTTTGCGGAATAGTCTTGACTTTTCCGCAAACCAATGCAAAATAGTCAGATATGGAAAGGTATCAAAAACAGGCAATTCTACGCGATTTACAAAAAAAAATGGTCCTCTTGTCTGGCCCGCGTCAGGCCGGTAAAACCACTTTAGCCAAAAACATTGCAGAGGAATTTAAGTCTTCCGTCTATCTCACTTACGACCGCTCTGAAGACCGGAAGATCATCCTCGATGAGTCATGGATTTCCACAGTAGAACTTCTCATTCTCGATGAAATCCACAAAATGCCGAAATGGAAGAATTATCTAAAAGGGGTCTATGATACAAAACCCGCTCATCAAAAAATTCTCGCAGTGGGTAGCGCTCGTCTCGAAATCTTCAACCAAGTGGGGGATTCTCTTGCGGGCCGTTATTTTTTACACCGGCTATTTCCTCTATCTCCAGCAGAATGCGACAAAGTGTGCGTCCATTATACTCTTGATCATTTTTTAGAAAGAGGGGGTTTTCCAGAACCCTTTTTGACAGAAGATCTGATCGACGCAAATCGATGGCGACTCCAATATGTCGATAGTTTACTTAGAGTCGATGTGCTAGACTTTGAAAATATCCAAAACATCAATGCCATACGACTCGTTTTTGATCTATTGAGGGAGAGAGTTGGATCCCCTATTTCTTATACTTCCATCGCTGAAGACGTGGCCATTTCACCCAATACGGTAAAAAAATACATCCAAATCCTCGAAGCCCTTTACATTATTTTTCGCGTCACTCCTTTTTCGCATAATATTGCGCGTAGCTTATTGAAAGAGCCAAAAATCTATTTTTTCGATACCGGACTTGTCAAAGGAAATGAGGGGATCAAATTTGAAAATTTTGTCGCGACATGTTTGCTGAAACATGTCCATGCTAAAATTGATTACCTAGCTGAAAATTATACTCTTCGCTACTTACATACAAAAGAACGCAAAGAAGTCGATTTCGCCTTGATTCACGATAATCAAATCGAAAAAATGATCGAAGTCAAACACGCAAATCATTCTATTAGCCCTGGATTGCTTTACTTTCACGAAAAATATCAGATTCCCGCTTTTCAAATTGTTAAAGAATTGAAGAGAGAAAAATCCGAAGAAAACGTTCAAATTCTTAAGGGGCTGAATTTTCTCAAATCTCTAGATCTTTAAACCCGTGACTGCTACCTTCTTTTCATCTAGGCGTTAGCGAGGGGCTCAGATACAAGTTTCTTGAGGAAGGCAAGGTGTTTACACCTTGGCGACGAGAGAAGCGAAGTAGATGAGTTCCGCAGG
>JAAKFB010000117.1 GCA_011065235.1 Chlamydiota bacterium
CAAAAACTTGTCTCGCGCTCCTTTAAGTTTTCCTCCTCCGTAACATTTTCCCGTGGAGGTTGCGGCAAGATTATTCTCGCCAAAATCCACGGCCAGGGGTTTGCCTTTTTCCCGCATAGGGGGGGCGGGGAGATCCAAGACAAGATTAAAGAAAAAGCGTTTGCCTTTGCGGATCAGTTCTGCTTCTTTAATGATCCCGCTCTTCAGGTATTCTTTTTGAAAATCCCCAAGGGCAAAGGAAAATTTCTTTCTCCCTCTCAGAGTAAACAGGGACAAAATGCCATTTTTCAAAGAATAGGTTCTCTTGTCGTAATGGACAGAGCCTGTTTCTTTAAAAACCAGTTCTTTGCCTTTTTTGAGGGCTTTGCGGCATGCAGAGACTTTTGCAATTGCATTACAGATCATTTGAGAACCTATTTGAGGAATCTCTTTCCGGACCCTGTAATAGACCTGATGGTGAAGTTTAACCTGATTGCGCTCCTCAGACAACTGCGACACTCGGCTGCAAGACTGAGAAAAGGTTCTTTGCATTTCACAAAGGACTTGGTAATCTTCTTCAAAAAACTTGAGTTTAAGAGAAATCGTTCGTTTCACAGGCGCACAGATACTCATAAAACTTTTTATTTGCAACTTTTAAAAATGGAGCGGCGTTTCCTCCCATCCCTGAAGGAATGGGTCTCCACGCCGTCAATAAGATGAATTTGTGGACATCTCCAAAACCTAAACCCGCTTGAATCTTTCCAAATCGCCTGCTAAAAGAAAGTTCATGGACATCGAAACTTCCCATAAACCCATTCGTCCGCCTCCGAACCGGATAAAAGCTGTCGTTTACGTTTTAATCTCGTGGATATTCTTTACAAGTGTCATCGCACTCTCGCGCACAGCAACTGCTAGAACTTCTGTCCCCACTGTCCTCTTTTTCCAAAACCTCGTCAGTATGATCATTATCTTGCCTTGGATGATCAAAAATGGAGGAAGAAGCCTCTATCTCTCCAAAATTGGAGTGATCGTTTTGCGAGCACTTGCGGGATATATATGCTATGCCTTTATCTTCTTGGCCGTGCAGCGGATCCCTCTTGTGAACATTGTCCTGCTCAGCAATTCCGCTCCTCTTTTTATCCCCATCGTCATTTGGCTATGGAAGCGGGTCAAGATCCGCGCAGGCCTTTGGGTGGGGATCAGCATTGGGTTCGTTGGAATTGCTGTCATCTTAAGACCCGGGGCTCATCTTATTAACGTGGGGGCCCTCTTTGGAGTGGGAGCCGCGATTTGCATGGCCATCTCGATGATTGCTCAAAGGCGCCTCGTCAAGTCTGAACCCCTTTATACGATTCTCTTTTATTACTTTCTCATCAGTACGATACTGAGTATTCCTTTCATTATAGAAAAATGGACACCTTTAGATGCATCCACCCTTTTTATTCTATTGACCATTGGTGTATTGTTTGTCATCGGTCAGCTCTTTTTTATAACGGCATTCAAATATGAAAAGCCCTCTTTCTTAGGCTCATTTAATTATTCCGCAGTTGTCTATGGGGCACTTATTGAGTGGTTGTTTTGGGATCATTTTCCAAGTCTGCTCACAATCGTGGGAATTCTCATTGTGTGCACCGGGGGAATCATCACCATTTTACAAGGGAATGGAAGGGGATTTACTTCTATGCCTAAGGGCCCTGAGCCTAAGCCTCCCGAGAAGGATCAATCATCGAATCAATGATTTCTTCCAATTCCGGCATGAGAGCGGGATAATTGACTTCGATCCAATCTTCTAATTTCCTGCCGATGCGCAACACTTCACGTTGATAATAAGAAGGCACTTTCGCCGACTCATCCCGCGTGATTTGGCCTACATCAAAATGAATGACCTGATCCCCAACAAACCCATAATTATGGCTCACACCAGAATCGCGATCGATAAATCCTTTCTTGCATTGAACAACTACCTGTTCTAGGAGAGTTTGAATCACATTTAACGTTTCTTCATGACGATCGCGCTGCATCAAAAATGTGATTCGATCACGGACAAGCTGAGCTTTTTTCTGCACGATAAACTCAAAATCATCCAGATTGATGCAAGAGCAATTACGCATACGGTCATAGAGCTTTGCGCGAATTTCTAAATCTTTTGACTTATTCAAATGGATGAAAACAAGTCCTGTTTCTTTTTTGAGTTCCTCATACGCTATTTTATAACTGGAAAAAAGCTCTCGATGGCGCAAGATCCGCCTATCAATTTTCTTAAATCGGTAATCGTCCAAACCAGGCAGAGGAATCAATTTCAGCCACTTTTTAGGCAAGAGATGCTTGATCTTGAAAAATTTGATCACATAGTTTCCATCTGCAGATAAAAACGCATAACACTGCGCGCCAGAACCGAGGTAATTGAAATCCTGTGACAGTATTTCGCGTAAATTTTCCTTTTCAGACTCAACGAAATCATCCACGGCCCACTTTGAAGAGGGTTCAAAAGGAGAACGGATTTTTTCTAAAGTAAACCCCGATTCTCTTCGATTAAAAAGTCCTGCCATCAGTATAATTGCACTGAGCGCAAAGCCAAAAAAAAGCAAAAAATGACGATGTTTCTTTTTCATTTAGAATTATGATGAAAATTTTTCTGATTTTGGTCCAGCATCAAATTTGAAAAAATAGATTGCAGAAATAAATTCTCTCCTTTTATCCTAGAGAGGTCAATTCACTCCCTAGGAGAAAGCAATGAAACAAGTTATGAAATACATTATCCCTAGCATCCTCCTCACAATGACAAGTGGATTTGCGGCAGAGCAAAATGAATCTTGTGCCCCTGATCCTTGCTGTCCCCCACCTTGTCCACCAAAAGATCCCTGTGCAAAATGTGCACAACTTTGGCCAACTTGTGGACCAGATTGGATCATCACTCCTAATGCAGGACCCTGTGTTTCCAATGGAGCAGATATTTTCATTACTACAGAATTTATCTATTGGACCGTCAGACAGGATAGCCTCGGTTTTGCTTTTTCAAACCAACAAGTCACAGGAGCAATAACAAATGGCACTGAAAAAGGCTCTGTTTTTCATCCAGATTGGCGACTTGAGCCCGGATTTAAAGTCGGCATTGGCATGATGTTTGACTGCGATGGATGGGATCTCTATGCCAACTACACCTGGCTTCGCACGCGCAACACAAAAGAATCGAAAATACCAAAAGGCAATCTGACGTTGACTAATCTCGGATGGATTACCTCTTTTGGGCAACTCCTAACAAGTGTGGAAAAAACTTCAGCGGAATACGAACATGACTTTAATGTCATTGATCTCGAGCTCGGAAGAAACTGCTTCATCAGCCAGTGCTTACATCTCCGCCCTCATTTTGGATTCAAAGGCACATGGCAAGAGCAAAGAATAGACCTCACAGAAACAGGAACAGCTTTTTCTCAAATAGTTAATGCTGTCGGAAATTACGACAATGAATACTGGGGAGTCGGATTGCGCGCTGGGTTAGATTCAGCTTGGCATTTTACCCGCAGCTTTAGTCTTGTGAGCGAAGTGGCAGCTTCCGTTCTTTGGGGACAATTTGATTCTGAAGCAAAGGTCTTTGATCAAAATGCCTCAACGAACCTTTTTAATGTGACTCTAAACGTCGAAGACACTTTTCACACTCTCAAGCCAGTGCTCGAGCTATATATCGGCCTACGCTGGGAAGATTGGTTCTGCTGCGACGAATACCACTATAGCCTCGAAGCTGGTTGGGAACTCCAGTGGTGGGGTGGTCAGAGCCAATTCATGGGTGGCACCGAAACCCGTTGGGGAGACCTCGGAATGCAAGGACTTACTGTAAAACTCCGCTTCGATTTCTAAACTAAAACTAACTGTATCTAATCGGTTTTTTCTTTTACCTCTTTATTAATTAAAATAAATAAGTTATGTTTATAAAAAAGGGGTATTATTTATGTTTGTTTCCAAAACACATCGATTATGGATAATTTTAAGTGTGTTTTTCATAGGTGCGACACCTCTATTCTCTAATGATGATTGCTGCCCTGCGCCTGACCCCTGTGATAAGTGTGCACAAATTTGGCCATCCCGAGGACCCGATTGGATCATCACCCCCAGTGCAGGCCCCTGCGTCTCGAAAGGCTTCGACGCCAATATCACGGCAGACTTCATTTATTGGACTGCAAGAGAAGATCACTTGGGATTTGCCCTGAAAGAATCCATCCAGACACAACCCGACGGACAAATCACGCAGACAGATAGAGGGCGCGTTATTCATCCCGATTGGAACTTTGAACCTGGATTCAAGATCGGCGTGGGATATCTCTATGATCACGATGGATGGGACATTCAGGCCACATACACTTGGCTACGCGTGCGTAATACAAAGAACTCCGTGAGTATTGACGATCTCAACACAGAAAGAATTCTAGAAGTGGGAGGATTTGGAGTTTTTGCAGGCCTCTCTGATGTGACCGAAGCATCGGGTCGTTGGCAATTGGATTTCAATGTGGTCGATCTCGAACTTGGGCGTAACTTCTTTATCAGCCGTTACTTAAAGCTTCATCCTCATTTTGGCCTCAAGGGGACATGGCAAGATCAAGATTATCAAGTCGATGCCCTTGGAGTTGCTCAAGAATTTCAGGTGCAAGATAACCGGGCAACTAGCGAAAACAAACACCATCTGGAATATTGGGGAATCGGCATCTTGGCGGGACTAGACACCACTTGGCATTTTAATCGCTGCACCAGCTTCCTCGGAAACATTAGAGTTAGTGCTCTTTGGGAGCGCTTCGAAGTGGATAACAAGTCCACAAGAGCTCTATTAGTGCCCCAAGTAGGCAATAGTCCTGTTACTATCTTATACGCAGAGAACGACTTCCGCACAATTAAGCCAGTCCTAGAGCTCTTTTTGGGATTGCGATGGGAAACCTGGTTCTGCTGCGACGGCTACCACTTCAGTATTGAAGGGGGATGGGAAGAGCAGTGGTGGAGTGATCAAAATCAGTTCTTCGAACCCACAATCAATTCGCGTGAAGGAGACCTTAACTTACAAGGCTTCACCGTAAAAATGCGCCTCGACTTTTAAGAGGGTGTATGCGAATTCATTCCGCTGCCAAAAAAGCCCTCTTTTCCCCTAATGAGATGTTCTTCGAGCTCCCAAACTCAATTTGAGTTTGCTCCGCTTTCCAGAGCATTCTCCTATAGAAAAATCTGCTATCAAGTAACGAGGGGTTTTAGAATTTTTAAACGATTGCAAGCGTGCTGAGGATCTTTCTCTAAAGATTTTTGCCTTTGAGGCTCTTCTGAAGACCGGAACGAGCTCTGATGAGCTCGTGTAGGTCGAAGAAGGGCTTCCATGGGAAAAAGATTGATCCCACTCCAGGTGAAATGAGTTTGCAGACAGTCCCTTATGAAACTCCATTTTTAAGTTCTTGTTTTTCAAGAGCTTAATATTAGGATTTTTTCTTGAATTTAAAACTGTCTTTTATGGTATAATCACATTCGAATAACAACAAAATTAAAGAGGGTTTACAAAGTACTTTTATACACATTCCAGTTCAAGAATTGGAATGTGTATATTTGCTGAGAGCAATGAAATGACTTTGTAAACACCCTCCTAGGTGTGATGATGACAAACCCAATAAACAAGAATAACCCTTTTGAACCTCCTTCAAACAAACGAAAAGCAGATGAATCCCCTGAATTACATCCGGGTAAAATTTTAAAAATAGACTGTCTTAAGTTAGATAAGCTTCCTGAAACCTTTAAGATTGTACGTCCTTAAAAAGTCATGGCATAGCTATTTGAGAGCTAACCAGAAGGACCTAGAGCTAATGAGCGATACCTATCTGCTACCATGTTAGCCAGGTCAATAGACTCCCCTTTGAACTCAC
>JAAKFB010000118.1 GCA_011065235.1 Chlamydiota bacterium
ACATTTGTCGCTTGTATTGTTGCAGAGAAAAATTTTTTTGATATACCTACTAATGCCTGTAATTCCGCCTCATCAATATAAGAAAATATATGGCCAATTAAGTCCCTCGGCATATATTCAATTCCACTACTCTGCCTGTTGCTGCTAGAGCTGATCGCACTTACTATCATAAATCACCTAATGTTATTGCCTGTGACTGCTATTAAATAGCCAATACCTTCCTAAAGAGAGCTAATTATACCAATCCCAAGAAATAAAATCATAACTAGGACAATAGATTTTGTCGAAATTCAAGTCTGGAGTTCGAAGGCAACTTGAACAAGTTGCCGAGAATGAAGACGAAGAATTGCAGGCAAAAGATATCTGCTATTTATGATTTTATTTCATGGAAATGGTATTACGTCTCCCGTCACTCCGGGGCCGGGGCTTCGTCATCTTCGCTCACGCTCAGATAGGCCTCAGCCCTTCGAGTCCCGACGCAAGCCAAACTGTTGGCTTGCTCCGCGATCAATTTTTTTCAAAAATTGATCGAGGCGGGACTCGAACCCGCACGGGATTACTCCCAAGGGATTTTAAGTCTGTCATGATATAACATCACCCAATCGATCTCAACACTTATCAACTTCAAAATCAATAGATTAGAGAGCTCATGCTGTTGTCAGATATTGAGAAGAGTTGGAGAAACTTGCATAACAGTGTCCCATCTTTGTCCCATTTGCAGAGAGCATCTGCCTGTTCTACTTCACGATTAAAAAAATTATTGTTGTAAAAAACCTGATGTTTAAGAAAAGACAAGAATTAAAATAAGCTTTTATATTTTAAAGCAATAAGGATTCTGATATATTTTACTTTCTTAATTCCAGGAGTTGTATGTTAAACAAACTAATTATTCCCCTTTTGCTTTTGTCCAGCATTTGCACAAACCCCCTTTCAGCTGATTTTTCTGTTGGGCAGGCTCAGCCTACAGGATTAGATACCATTTTGGGAAAAACGGCTGCAGGAATAGCCCGAGGACTTCAAAGATCTCAGGAAGAAGCACAAAGAAAAAGAGTTATAGAAGAATTGATAAGGGCACAACAACTAGAAAATGAAAAACGTGCTCGGATCATTCAAATAGAAAAGGAGAAGAATGCTCGAATCATTCAAGAGATTCTAGAAAATTATGATCCGTCAAAAAATACTGAATTTGTGATAAAAATATTACAAAGTACATTGCCAGAAGATCAAAAGAAGGCAATCGTTGATTGTTTAGACAATCAGTATAATGCTTATTTACTAGAAAAGAATAAAAAGAAGGACAAGCAAATTTTTAGCTGGTTTTTAAAAAAATGAAGCTATTTCCACACTTTAATGCTTTAAAGGAGAATTTTATATGTTTAGATCTGTAGCAGTTAGAATCATTGCGCTTGTAGCGATCTTTGGTACTGCAAGCGTATATACAGCAGGAAGCTCCCGTACATATGACGGAGGGAAAAGCTATTACCACAGTGATGGAACAACTACTCGTACATATGACGGCGGAAAATCTTGGTACAACAGTGATGGGTCGACCTTGCGTACGTACGACGGAGGCAAGTCATATTACGGGAGCGATGGTTCCACAGCTCGTACATATGATGGTGGGACATCATGGAATTATAATGATGGATCTACTTCCCGTACCTACGATGGTGGAAATTCTTGGTACAATAGCGATGGGTCGAATGCACGTACTTACGATGGCGGTAATAGTTGGTACTATTCTCCATGAAAAAGCTCTCATATTTCCTAATGATAATACTTGGATTATTCCTTGTCAGTTGTAGTGAAACCAGCAAATATGACAATGGGTATGAGGCTGCCTGGGAAGGAGAAGAAGAGCCTTCGTGGTTTGCCAGTAAGAAAGCAAAAGAAGGATATGACAATGGGCTAGAAGATGCCTGGACATATGACACAGGCTATGAAGATGGGTATAAAGGCAAACGTCCTCAGTTCTTCAATGATCCACTCTATATGGAAGCCTATAGAAATGGAAAGAAAGAAAAAGAGGGTGGAATATAAGATGCGAGAGCTATTAAAGAAATATCCATGGCTTAAGTACATAGGCTATATTGTTATTGGAATAGTAATGTACAAAATCACACTGGCAGACTTGGATGACTTCGAGAGTGTAGCTTCTTCTCTGGCCTTTTTGCAAATAATATATCTTTATTTTTTTTATAAGTTTAGCAAGCACAGGGAGGAAATAGATAGATTATCAACGCAAGTAGAAAAGTCAGAAGCGCTAATAAACACCTTATTGAAAGAAAAATCCAGTCTTGAAAACCGCATTGAACTTCTCGAGTTTTTGAGTAGACAAAGGAAGTCTGAAATTGGGAAGATTAAAGGGGATATTGCGCTCATTAAGGATTTTTCAAATCAAATTGCTGTTTGTGAATCATGTAAATTCCCTATTAGTGATGAGGATATTATCAGAGATGAAAGCGGGGGCGATTGCACTATATGCGGTAACTGTCTAACACCAAACCTCATAGATTATATACCAGCATCGGAATCAATTATTAATATTTCCAAGCGACTGGCTGAATTAGAAAATACTCCTTTATATAACTCTTAGCAGCCCCCGGAAATAAGACTTAAAAGAAACAGGTTCTCTTTTTCAAAGGGATAGAAAATTTTTTGATGCCCTTAAGAGCTCTTTAGAGCGCTTACGAATAGTTAGGCTCTCGGCAGAGTAAAATCCATGCTTAGTGTTCGCCTGCTTCACATTTTGCTTCCCTTTTTTCGTCCTCGCGCCGGAGCTTTTGCCGCCGTGGAATCTGCATCTTCCATTGGCCATTGCGGGCTGTCTACATGGCTGATGGTTGTTGGTCTTTGCTTTGGCTCCGCATTCTCTTGAGGACATGAGGTGTCTCCTCTGTTTTGAGGGGATACCCCCTCCCCATAGTTATTGGTTATTTGATTAGCTAAAACAGCATGACTGACAGTGATTTTTTGCTCACCTCCCCTTCGATATCGACTGAGGGTCTCGACTGTCTCATTGTGAACTCGCATCAACTTGATCCCCAGATTGGCTGTTGCCTCTGCAGGACTAAAGCCATCTGCATTTCCACACTGCCTAAAGCATTTCATTGCATACTCAAAGAGAATGACAGATTGCCCAATCATTCGAGCTTCCATTGAGTCTCTTGGCTTCAGATTCCTAAAGGATTGCATCACGGTTTTTAAGCCCTCTTCTTCACCCAAAAAAGGCTCAAGCGCGTTACTTGCAGAGGTGATAAGGGAACAAGCGAAATCGTAGTCATTTACTCCAACCGTTTCCTTTATCAACTCTTGGTTGAGGCGATCTTCTAGCTCCATTTTTTTCTCGGCCAGCTTTACTTCGTTTTTCTTTTTCATTATATCCTCATTTTAAATTAGAAATTAGTTTACATGCTCCTATTTTCGTTAGATTATGAGTAATTTTGACTCCACGTCGTTTCAAAAAGTAGCGCTGTTTGTCTGTAGCTGGATCATTGAGCTTCTTATCAAGAAGTTGAGCTGCATCTCCTTTTGTGATGCCGTGACTAAATTGGATCCCCATCTTAGACAGAGAGTCTAGTTGCTTCTGAGAGGCTGGCAAGGATCTCCACGAAGCATCTTTACGAGCCCATGCACTTTTAGTCGTCTGTCTACGAGACCAGTCTTCAGCTACACCAAGTGCATAATCAAGAGGCAGCGGTCTATTAGAAAGTTGTGTAATATCACCATCGCTTTGTGCAACTACAAGAAAACCACCATTTATTTGGCGTACCCAAATGTCTCGCTTCATCCCAAGGTTCAAATGCCAGCTATCGCCAACTGGCGCCCATGCAAAATAAGACATTTCAAAGAACTCAATGTCTTCAACTCGATCTTGGCAAACCTGTAGCTCATTCTGGTTTCTAGAATCACTTATCTCGTGCTTGGGAGACTCTACACCTTCTGCAATGCCGATATCGCATTCTGCAGCAAATAAAGGGGTAATAGCTCCATCTAGCGTATTTTTGTATGTGCAGAGGTCATTTCTAGTCGCATTATCACAAAAATCAAGAACCAAACAGTCCTTTTTTGTCGGGAAAGTGCGAGTGCCTCTTCCGATCATTTGAGTGAATAACGATGCAGACTTTGTAGGCCTGCTCATGATTACACAATCGATCGCTCTTTCATCAAATCCCTCAGTTAGTAGAAGGCAATTAGTGAGAATCTGATATTTACCATCTTTGAAATCTTGCAGGGACTGTGCTCGTTCTTCCTTATCCATATCGCCATATACTGCTTTGGCTGCGATTCCATGCTCGTTGAAAGTCTCGGCTAGATCTTTGGCATGTTGCACGTCTACACAGAAAGCGAGGGTCTTTTTACGGTCTTCTGCATACGCTGTGTAATTGTCGATTATCAATTGATTGCGGCCACGAGTGTTTACTGCTCTCGCTAGCTCAGAAGTAATGAAATCACCTGCACGCACTCCAATACCACCAAGATCGACCTTGGTATGCACTTGCTTACCAACAAGGGGGGATAAATACCTTCCTCGGATCATTGTGCTGATGGATCTTTCGAACACAATTTCTTGGAATATAGATCCAAGTCCTATGCCATCGCCTCTTTTTGGGGTAGCAGTGACCCCGACCAGTAGTTTAGATGAATTGTCATCAAAGAAGCCAAGCTCCCTCACTAGCCGCTTATATGAAGCCGCAGCAGCGTGATGAGCCTCATCAATGATTAAAAGGTCAAACCCCTTCTGCTTGAGCTCCCCTAATCGCTTCATCCGAGAAGCTGTCTGGACAGACGCGATGACGACTTGTGAGTCCATTTCGTTGGCCCCGGCTTTCACGATCCCCACATCTGCCTCTGGCCACACAATCTCTAGCTTTTCCTTGGCCTGATTGATGAGTTCCTCAGTATGGGCAATGATAAGAGTCTTGGTATTGAGCAATTTTGCCAGTAGAGCGAATATGATCGTTTTACCTACCCCTGTTGGCAATGAAACGAGCTGACGCGTGATTCCATTTGCCCAGCAATCATTGATTGCTTCCAAGGCTTCTAGCTGATATTCCCTCGGCGTTAGCATTTCGAGGACCTCTTTTGTGGAATGAGTGGAGCAAGATCTATAACTCTTTTCTTTCAATTTATTTTTCATATAGAATTCGCTCTGCTTAAAGATGCGTGAAAGTAGCTCCACTTATTCCACAATCTGGACTCCAACCCAAAAATTTCCGGAGCTTCTTGATCTCTTTTGGAATTTCGATCTCAATTGGCGAGTTATTTCTCTCGGAGTGGGAATATGTAGCCCTTCATTCTTACAGTATGATCTGATCTGGTCCTGCATAAGCTGACAAGGGGTTTTCTTATCTTCATCAATAGAGCACTTTTCATTTAAAAACCGTTCAACTCCATCATTTTCTTTCCTGTATAGGGAGCTGGATCTCAATACTTTTTCTGGAGTTTGCAAGCCATATTTCGAGTAATTCACTGCTCCCTGAATAAGCCAATTCAAGATCCCGGGATCTTCCCTTTTGAGTTTGTCTTCTAAGAAGCGGTCAATTCTTGCCTCGTTTTTTCCAGAGGGGCTTTCTACAAAATGTGCCTCGAAAGGAATAATTAAAACGCGTTCCCAAAATGCAGAGTCGTCAGGAGGAGCTTTGGGAAGAAAATTTGTTTGCAGCACTAAAGTATGGGTGGGTGAGAAATTCACTACTTCTTTCGAATATAAGTGCCTTGCGGAAATGGGATCACCACCAGATAAATTCTTGATAAAACTTGCATCAACTGCACTATCCTTATTGATCTCTGAAAAGATTGCGAGTCGTGTTCCTTTAAGATGCATTAAGTCTTCTCTGGGAGAACCAGAAG
>JAAKFB010000119.1 GCA_011065235.1 Chlamydiota bacterium
GGATCAGGTTGCAGAGAACGGTAAGAAGAATGCACTTCTTGTTGTGCTTTTCCTCCGGCGTTCCCGTTTTGCCAAAGAGGGTTGGTTTGACCAGCTCGAGATAGTAGGCACAAAACTCATCCCAGAAGAAGTGGTAGGTATCTGCGGCGGCGCGGTCGAAGGCGTAGGCTGTGAGGTGGGAATTGACTTTTTCGATAACTTGATTGAGCCGAGAGAGGATCCACTTGTCCTCGAGGGTGAGGTGAGCCTTGTCGATTCCATCTTGGACCGCGAAGTCTTCGAGATGCATGAAGACAAAGCGCGAGGCGTTCCAGATTTTGTTGATAAAGTTTTTGGACTCTTCAAAGCGGCGCAGATCGAGGTCGATTTGACGAGCATGTGTGGCAACAGAGCAAAGAGCGATGCGCATCGCATCGGTTCCGTACGAATCAATGATTTCGAGAGGATCGATGATGTTGCCCTTCGACTTGGACATTTTTTCCCATTTGGATTGGACGTCGGGAGGCATAGTCTCGCCGAGATCATAGGAGAGCCGCTGCTTGGAATCGAGATAGGCGATACTTCCGTCTTTGTGGTAGCGCCAGTAGGATTTTCCA
The DNA here is from genome assembly GCA_011065235.1 of Chlamydiota bacterium. Lineage (GTDB taxonomy): Bacteria > Chlamydiota > Chlamydiia > Chlamydiales > Rhabdochlamydiaceae > Sacchariniichlamydia. The sequence goes on from JAAKFB010000119.1 coordinate 597, forward strand.
TAAATGAGTCCGAGGAGCAACGTTTCGGGGAAGGGAAGGGTATCGAGAGCGTATTCACCCATGAGGATCATCCGGGCAACCCAGAAAAAGAGGATGTCGTGACCGGTGACGAGAACGCTGTTGGGATAGAACTTCTCGAGGTCAGGGGTTTTGTCCGGCCAGCCAAGGATGCTAAAGGGCCAAAGGCCAGATGAAAACCAGGTGTCGAGGACGTCTTCATCTTGGCGCCACTCATCGGGATTGATTTCGGGAGGAGTGCCATCACCGGGATAGCAGATCATCTCTTCGGGATTGTTTTTGTTGTACCAGATCGGGATCCGATGCCCCCACCAAAGCTGACGAGAAATGCACCAGTCGCGCAAGTTTTCGATCCAGTGAAAATAAGTGCTCTCCCAATCTTTGGGGATGATTTTGACTTTGCCAGATTTGACGCAGTCGATGAGTTGGTCTTTAAAGGCGCTCATCTTGACGAACCACTGCTTGGAGAGGTAGGGCTCAATGACAGCTTTAGAACGGTAAGAGACGCCAACACGGTGGCGGTAGGGCTCGACTTTTTCCATGAGACCGAGCTCTTTGATTTTGGAGGCAACGGCGAGGCGTGCTTCTTCCATGGTCAGGCCAGCAAACTCTCCATCTGCGATTTTTCCATCAGGGGTCATGATGTTGATCATCGGTAAATCATGGCGCAACGCCATTTCATAGTCGTTGGGATCGTGTGCGGGAGTGATTTTGAGAGCTCCACTTCCAAAGTCTTTTTCCACGTAGGGATCGGCGATGATGGGGATTTCGCGGCCTACGAGAGGAAGGCGGACGGTTTTGCCGACAAAGGCTTTGTAACGCTCGTCTTTGGGGTTTACGGCAACAGCGGTGTCTCCAAGCATGGTTTCGGGACGGGTGGTGGCAACGATCAGCTGTCCGCTACCATCTGTGAGGGGATAGCGCATGTGCCAGAGATGGGACTCTTTTTCTTCGTATTCGACTTCGTCATCGGCAAGAGCCGTTTGGGTGACCGGATCCCAGTTGACTAGATAGTCGCCACGATAGATGAGCCCGTCGTCGAACATCTTTTTGAAGATGGTGCGGACCGCTTTGCTTCTCTCTTCGTCCATCGTGAAGGCAAGGCGATCCCAGTCGCATGAGCAGCCGAGCCGCTTGAGTTGGTTGAGGATCCGGTCTTGACTGTTATCTTTCCACTCCCAGACGAGCTTGAGAAAGTCTTCGCGCGAAAAGTCTTTGCGTCGCTTGCCGTTTTTGGCCATTTGATCCCGTTCGACGACGGTTTGAGTGGCGATGCCGGCATGATCGGTTCCAGGGACCCAAAGAGCTTCAAAGCCCTGCATTCGTTTCCAGCGGATGAGCACATCTTGGATGGTATCGACAAGAGCATGTCCCATGTGAAGGACTCCTGTCACATTGGGAGGGGGAATGGAAATGCAATAGGATTTTTTAGAGGATTTAGCATCGGCTTTGAAAAAACCGTTTTCTTCCCAAAAAGGGTACCACTTCTTCTCGATTTCTTCTGGTTCGTAGGCAGACATAAACGAAATTATGACAGACGCTGGGTTATAATACTAGGTAGGCAAAGGGTGTATTTATATAAATTGTAGCGCCAATGCTTTTTATCAGATTTGACTTTAGCTTCTTTGAGGATGCTGTCTTTGGGGATGAGATCGGTAAATTGATCTCGATACTGTTTAAAATAATTGCACGATGCCCAATCGGTAAAGAGTTTCATCTCTTGTTTAGTCCGTTTGAGAGACGCCTCGGTGGGAGGATTGGAAATGAGCATTGCCCAGGCAAAGCGCATCGCACCTTGTTTGGAAGCTAGTGCACACACACCTGTTTTTGAGCTTTTGGGAGCGATTTTGCAGAAGTCGGCACAAAGAGAATCTTTTTCGATTTTTCCCGATCCAGAGAGTTTTGCAGGCAAGGTTTCGTAGAAATATTTTTTGCCCACTTCTGCATCGAGGGTCTGGTGCATGAGAATTTCTTCCACGACCTCGGGAGTGACGAGAGAGCGATCGATTTTCGAAACATTGAGAGTAGAGGTTTGCCGGCCTCCATCGCCTCGATTGGAAATGGCCATATAGCCGTCGCAGAAGCAGAGGCAAATGCCATGTTGTTTCCATCCCGTACTGACGAATGTTAGCTTTTTATTTTGAATATTTTTGGAGATATTCTCGTAGGAATGTTCCGTATAAGCCGAAAATAGGGCTCGCTGGAGAATTACAGCATTCTCATATGTCATCGACTGGTTGGGAAAAGAATTGTCCGTGAGGAAGCATTCAAAGGATTCTCCAATAGTGTGGAACATCCATCTCGAAGGGGCTCCTTCAAGAGAAAATTCATGGTCATGAAGTGTTGCACTGCCGTGCAAGCCAAGCCAATGAGAGAGGATTTTGAGCTTGAAGAATTGATCTTCGTAAGCATTGAGAGGAAACAACTTTTCGAGGTGGGTTTGTCCTTCCAATCTAGGAATAAGTGTTGTTGTGATTCCGGTTTGATGAACTTTGTGCGGGTCCACTTTTCTATCTAGAAGAGTTTTGGCAAGGTCATAATTGCCCGTTTCGCAAGCTTGATAGAGAAAGCTCTCGCTTTCGATTGAACGCAAATTGATATCGAGGTGGACGAGATAATTTGAAAGGTTTTTGACAAAGAGATTGATGAAGAGCGAATAGACGCTGAAGATGATTGTGAGGATGGAAATACCAAGACCATCAAACCATTTCACCCCTCCCGCAAAGAGTAAGCTTCCGAGGAGGGAAAGGGGAATGCGGACGACGCTTTCAACAAGAGAGATTAGAGCAATTCCAACGAGAGCAATTTCGGTTGAGATCCGCAAACCAAAACTATCTTCTCTTTTGACGAGTTTGTCTCGTTCAGCGGATAAGTCATAGAGACATTTTCCCCCGTAGGGCATCCCTATACCGAGAACTGCTTGAACTTCATGTCGAGGAAGAGTCAAAAACATGGAAAAAATTTTAGCAAAATTAGACTTTTTTTACATGGCTTTTCACCAATTTTTGCAGCTTCTCATCCCGCGTGCAGAGAGCATAGAGTGCCAATTGTTGCAGCAGTTTGCATTTTTCCCAAAAAAACGACTTTTCAATCCATCCCTTTTCGAGATTGATCCGCCCGAGAAGATAGTGAGAGAGAAGAGCGGTTGCTTGTGTAAAGGCTTTTTCAGAGATGCCTGTCAGATGTTCGAGAGCCTTATCTTCTCCTTTTTCAAGAGCCAAATAGCAACCGTAAAGGAAGAAATCGGGAGAGCCCTCGCTCATGCATTGTTTCTCAGACATGCTCTCTGCAATTTCTTTGGCTGATTCCCATTCTTTGGTGTGCAGGTTCTTCCAAAGAGGAAAAGGATTGTCTGGAAGGGTTTTTCCAAGAGAAAGAGCATGCTCAAAGCGGGCGTATTCGATTTCTGGAGTATTTTTTTCTAAAACAGATAGATCTGCCAGATCCTCACATCCGAGTAAAATCAATCCGATATGAGCGTTCTGTGCATCGATGGGATCGAGTGCATTCTTTTCGAGCATTTCAAACAGAACGAGAGGCTTGTTGAGCCAAAAAGCGAGTTGAATGATCAGATGGAGATTGCGGTTTTTAGAAGGAGCAAAGAAGGGGAGGGGTTCGAGGTGTTTGTCCAAAATATCGGAAAGGGCTTGTGCATCGGCCAAGTGAGGGAGGTGGCGCAGAACCATGAGTGCAAACAAATAGGCGACATGGCGCATGTGTTGACTCGATTCGTGCAAGCGCGAGAGGATATTTTCAATCAGGATAGGCTTCAGAGGGTGCTTGGGGTATTTGCGAAGGGCCAGCTCGAGACACTTTGCCTCTTCTTCAAAATCGCCTTGAGCTTTGTAGACAAGAGATTTTCCGAGATATTCAAGAGGCGCTCCAGGAGTGTTATGGAGAGTTTCGAATTCGTCGAGCGCCTGTGCAAAAAGAGCTTCTTTTTTGGTTTTTTGTGTTTGCTGCTCTGCTTTTTTTAAGAGAGTCATCCCCGCGCGAAACATCGCTTCACGTCCCTCTGCTCTTCCGGGGAAAGAGTGGGAGATTTTTCGATATTCTGCGAGCGATTCATCGTAGTCGTGGCGGGCGAGAAAGGCATCGGGAACGGCTAAACAGTTGACCATGATGTTCTGAGATCCCACAAAGACTTTTAGATCGCCCAGATCAAAATTAGTGTCCTGAACGAGCAATCCGATCCGCGTTCCTGGCAGGGGAATGTGATTTAAAAATCCAAATTTTTGGATCCCATCGACAAAAAAGCGGATATGGTTGTCGATGAGGGTAATGCGAATGTGATAGGAGCGGTTTTTTTCAAAAGTGAATTCGCGATGATTGAGTACTTCGACATTAGAGCGATACAGACACACTCTGTCCTCTTTCACCCACATGCAGTACGATTCTTCGAGGCCCTTGTGGATGTTGTTTTCAGGTACACAAAAGAGGACTCCCACGCCATTGCTTCCCTCCTTGAGAGTGAGCTCCGTTTCAATCTTGATATTTCCGGGAAATTGTGCCTTGGAAATCATCAAGTTGAACCACTCGATCATCTCAATTCCCCGTGTGAGAGCGACATGTTTGGCAAGGGCGACATTTTCTTGGAATTGCCAATCATTTTTGTTTGCAATAGAGAGCTGCCCGGCGCGTTGCCATTCGGGAGTCCCCTCAATGTAGTTTTCGAGTTCTCGAATCAAATCGCGCACCGATTGAAAGCGTCTTTTGGGGTCTTTGGAGAGACATTTTTTTGCAATGTTTGAAAGGTGGGGAGAGATCTCGCGATCGGGTGCGACCTCTTCGGGAGGAAGAATTTTTTCATGTGGAAGCAGTTTGCGCAGCTCTTTGATCGATTTGCGTCGAAAGGGAAACTGCAAAGCCAGAATTTGGTAGAGCATGACCCCCAGAGAATAAATATCAGTGAGTACAGTGGCTTTTTCTCCAAACACCCTTTCAGGTGCCATGTAGAGAAGAGTTCCGGGGATTTTCCCCGGAAGCGTGAGGCCCGTGTCCTCGCCTTCGAAATCGAGTCCACTTTTTTCGGGATTCTGGATAAAATCGGATACTTTGCTATCTACGGCTTGAATGTAGTGCTCGCTGCAGGGATATGACTTTAAAAACTAAGCGTAAGGCACAAGAGCAAGTTACAGAGATTATGCTCTAAACTCTTACTCAAGCTCAGTTAGAGGGTCTGTATTCGAACGATGACCACAGCAGAACGGTTAATCGCA
>JAAKFB010000012.1 GCA_011065235.1 Chlamydiota bacterium
GGACGTCCCTGTTCATGCACTTTGCGGATGTCGTTGATGAGAGCGTTGTATTTTTCCCGCTCGGTCATGTAGATCTCATCATCGGCATCTGCGCGGACACACTTACGGTGTGTTGGAATTGCGAGAACTTCGAGTTTATAGATCTCTTTGAACTCATTGGCTTCGGTCATTGCCGTTCCAGTCATTCCCGAGAGTTTGTCGTAGAGACGGAAATAGTTTTGCAAGGTGATTGTTGCATACGTTTGCGTTTCCCCTTGGATTTTGACCCCTTCTTTGGCCTCAATCGCTTGGTGCAAACCGTCTGAGAAGCGTCTACCGGGCTGCGGACGTCCGGTGTTTTCATCGATGATGATGATCTTGTCATCTTCGACGATGTAGTCGATATCTTTCTCCATCAAAAGATGGGCGCGGAGCATTTGGCGTAAGTTGTGAGCCCGCTCTTTGCGTCCCGCATCTTCCTCGCGGATCTCCACTTTTTTCTGCATGACCGCTTGCTCATCGAGATCGGGGATCTCATCGATTTTGCCGTATTCGTGCCCGAGATCAAGCATTGTGAAATCGGTCTCAGAAACACCTGCTTGCGATTCGACCCAATAATGGATCCCTTTGTCGGTCAACTCGTATTCACTCGCTTTCTCATCGACGATCAAGTAGAGCTCGGCGAGAGTTTTCATCTTCTCTTCTTTATTAGGCTCCGCATAGAAATAGACATCGAGCTTGTCGAGCTCTGCGCGCAGATCGGGATTTTCTCTGATGCGGCGCAGGACTTTATTTTGTGGATTTCCCTTATTGACTAGCCAGAGATTGCGAAAAGCCGCGTCCGCTTCTTTCACTTGCTCTTTAGTCAGCTTTTTTCGGTCTTCGCCCTCGTCGAGCAGACCTAAAGTATCGAGTGCTTTGCGCCCCTCTGTGGCAAACTTGTTGCAAAGATCGCGTTGAACGCGGACCACTGTGGCAACGGGCTCGCGGAGCACATCGTACATCTGCTTGGAGTCATTTGTCGGCCCTGAAATGATCAGAGGGGTACGCGCTTCGTCGATTAAGATCGAGTCGACCTCATCGACAATAGCAAAGAAATGGCCCCGTTGGCACTGCTCGTCGGCGCTTTGTGCCATGGAATTGTCGCGCAAATAATCAAATCCAAATTCAGAAGCCGTTCCGAAGACGATGTCGGAGTCGTAAAGCTCTTTACGCAGATTAGGAGGTGTCTGGTTGGTGAGTGCTGCTGAGCGCAAGCCTAGCCAGTTGAAAATCGCACCATCCCATTCGCAGTCGCGCTGCGCGAGGTAATCGTTGACCGTGACGAGGTGGACAGGTTTTCCAGAAAGGGCGTTGAGATACAGGGGCAATGTAGCGGTGAGTGTCTTTCCCTCACCGGTCTGCATCTCTGCAAGCGAGCCGTCATGCATCGCAATCGCACCGAGGAGCTGGACATCGTAAGGAACCATGTCCCATTTTTGATCGTAGCCAGAGATGTGAATATCTGTGCCTAAAAGGCGGCGACACGTATTTTTGACAACGGCGTATGCCTCGGGAAGAAGGTCGTCAAGAGTTTCTCCATTCTGAAAACGCTCTTGAAATTCTTTCGTTTTGGCTTTGATCTCATCATCTGAAAGTGCTTGTAGGCCTTTTTCAAGAACGTTGATTTGCTTGACAAGCCTGTAGTATTTCTTGACGAGGCGCCCTTGAGCGGTTCCAAATAATTTTTTAAAAATGCCAAACATGTTATCTACACGGTTAAGAATGGTCCATTATACTTGATGATTATGAAAAAAGCAAAAACGACAATCTTTTTTTTGATAGCCAGCTTCACGTGGCGCCTATTATATGCAGATGTCCCAATTCCTTTGGAAGAAAAAATCGATTTAGAACCTCATGAAGATGAATCGATTGTCATCGAACGGATGATCCAGCTGACAGAAGAGCAACAAGCGGCACAAATCAAGTTAAAATTTTTAATTAACGAAATCAAACACAATCAAAAACTCTTCTTAAAAGGGGATCAGACCAAGCTCCACGCCCACTATATGATCGAGGCAGCCAAAGAGAGTCTCCAGATCATCAAGAAATACCACCTCCAGCATCTGTTTTCTTCCGATTTTATGGAAGACTTGGCATTATTCAGCCAAATAGGCACCAAAGAGAAGCCCTCTCTATGACAGACATCATCTACATCAATCGGGAGACCAAAGAGCGAGAAAAAGAGAAGGTTCCTTGCAAGAGTTGCTTGGAATTTCTCTATGCAAAAAACCCTCTTTCGCGTCTTTTCTGCGCCATTTTGTGCAAAATCCCCCTCCTCTCTAGGTTCTATGGATCCTTGCAAACGCGCTCCAATAGTCGCAAAAAAATCACTCCTTTAATTGAGAAATATCAGATCGACACCTCGGAATTTCTCGATCCAGTCGATTCTTTCGCATCTTTCAATGACTTTTTCATTCGCAAGCTCAAGCCTTCTGCCCGCCTCATCACCAATGGCAATGACGTCGCCATCCTCCCTGCGGATGGGCGTTATTTAGCCTTCCAAAACATCCATCACGAGCAGGGTTTCCTTGTGAAGGGGAAGAAATTCTCCCTTGAAAAGCTCCTCGGAGACTCCAAACTGGCCCACAAATACGCTCAGGGCTCCCTCGTGATCGCTCGCCTCGCCCCTGTGGACTATCACCGATTCCACTTCCCCACCAATTGCACCCCCGCAGAATCTCACTTGATCAATGGTCCCCTCTTCTCGGTCAATCCTATCGCTCTCAAAAAAAATATTGATATTCTATCAGAAAACAAGCGGGTGATCACCCAGCTCAAAACCCACCATTTTGGGACAATCCTCTACATCGAGGTAGGGGCCACGAACGTCGGCTCAATCGTCCAGACCTATGAGCCTGCAAAACCCTATGCCAAGGGGGACGAAAAGGGCTATTTTTCCTTTGGGGGCTCCTGCATCCTCCTTCTCTTCGAGCCTTTCCGGCTCCAGATCGATCATGATCTGATTGAGCATACACACTCAGGTTTAGAGACTTACGCCCATATGGGCCAATGCCTCGGCCGAGCCTTATCCCCTATGTAAAAATAATTGACATTTAATTAAATTTATACTATAATTACATTTATATTAATAACATAAGGTATTAAAAAATGAGTACAAGAATCGATGGCAATTCGTTTAAAGCGGATTGGCCTGAAAGTTTAAAACCGATACAAAATCCGCCAAGGGTAGGTGTCATAACCAAAGTCGCGATAACCATTTTGGATTATCTACGCTCTTTTGTATTTAGCTGGATCATCCCCGGCGCTGCCATCCATTCAAGTGAGCATCATCAAGATATTCTAGAGAAATGGAATGGACAACAGATCAAAATGCAAGCTCCCGATGGAGCGGTTTTAGATGGTATATTCATTGAAGGAATATCCAATCCTGAAAAAGTGATCCTCTTTGGTGGAGGGAATGCAATGCGATGGGAGAATTCTGCAGAGACAATCTACCAGATCAGTAGAACAGGAGCTTCAGTCTTTTACATCAATCCTCGTGGCGTTGGAGAGAGTAAAGGAAAACTTTACGACGAAGGCTATGCGCTTGATTTTTACACAGCTTTTGAGTTTTTGATTGAGAAGACATATAAGATTGAGAACATTCTTCCTGTCGGTTTTTCAATGGGAGGGGCGAATGCTGCACGTGGTGCGGCTCTTATTCAAGATAAATACCCACGCAAAAAAGTCTCAGCAATCAACATCTGTTCCTTTTCTTCCTTATCAAGTGAAATCAAAGAGTTGCTTGGAGGCGGTGTCCTCGGAACAATTGCCAGTCTTGCGGCATGGCATCTTGGAATAGAAATGAAAGTTACAAAAAGCTGGGAGAAGCTAAAAGGGGATAAGTTTATCTTTATTAATACTAAAGATGAAATGATCCCGAAAAAAGCATCTCTTCATGAAGCTGTTAATCCATCTAAGGAAAATTTCTACGAAATGGAGCACAAAAAAGAAGACAATCATTTTATTCCTGATTCAGTGCTTGATGCTCACAAGCTTCGCTGGAAAATTGAAGAAATGCTTGGTCTAATGCCTCCTCTAAAAATGGAGTGAAAATTATGAGTTCCATTACCACCCAGGAAGTCCTTCCCGCTTAGAAAATATCACTTACTCAGATGCAGAGCTCGAAGCAATTGCTGAACTTGCGGCGAATTATGAAGAAGTCGATTGCGATCTTTTTGATGACTTCATGAATGGGATCAATCATAACTATTATGCTCGTATCGATCAGATCATGAATCAATTCAGAGATCAGAATAACTAGACTAAGTCTAAAGAGAGCTGCGATCTCTGTGGTTGATTTTTAATTTTTCTCGGGGTACGAAAATTCGAGGTTAAAGGTCTTGACAAATAGGACAATCTTTCACCTTGTGCCCACGTGCGGGGCAGTATTTGCGTGCAAAATAGATCATTTGCAGATGGAGTTTTTCCCAGCTTTTCTTAGGGAAAAGTGCCTTGAGGTCTTTCTCTGTTTGCACAACGGTTTTGCCAGTTGAGAGGCCCCAGCGCTTTGCACATCGATGGATGTGCGTATCGACGGGAAAGGCAGGAATGTGGAAGGCGTGGATCATCACGACCGAAGCGGTTTTGTGACCAACGCCGGGAAGCGCTTCGAGCTCTTCGAATGTTTTGGGGATTTTTCCCCCATGTTTTTCAATCAGCTGCTTGGAAAGTTTCCAGATCGCTTTCGCTTTTGTGGTGTAAAGGCCGCAAGGACGGATGCTATTTTCGATTTGGGGGATGGTGAGTTTGATCATCGTTTGAGGTGTTTTGGCCTTGGCGAAGAGTTTGGGAGTTGTTTGATTGACGCGGACATCTGTGCATTGGGCGGAGAGGAGAACGGCGATGAGGAGGGTGTAATGGCTTGTGTGTTTGAGGGGGATTTTGGGATGGGCGAAGTAGTGGCCTAGTGTTTTGCCTACAAATTTCGCTCTTTCTTTTTTGTTCATTTCCCCACGCAAAATTTTGAGAAAATCGCACTCAGAATGTCTTCGGAAATATCCATTCCGAGGATGGTGCCGAGGTGTTTGAGGCAACTGCGCATATCACTTGAGAGAAATTCTGGAGAAATATCGGTTTTTAACCCATCGATCAGCGCTTGTAGGTCGACGGACGCTGCTTGAAGCGCTTCTTTATGGCGGATGTTTGTGAGGATGACTTCATCCTTTGAAGGGAGGTTGCCTTTCCAGATGAGGGCTTCGAGCTGTTTTTTCAGTTCGGGAAGACCGGCGTGTGTTTTTGCAGAGAGGGGAACTTGATAGGGGAAATCGGATGGGGGAATGGTGTGTGGCAAATCGGTTTTGTTCCAGATGAGGAGGGTTTTTTCTTTGGGTGCCCAGGCAAGAAGGAGCTCTTCTTCTTCGGTGAGAGGAGAGGCTGCGTCGATGAGTAGTAGAATGACATCGGCCTGGTGCATCGCTAGCTTCGCTCGGCGGATTCCCTCCTTTTCGATAGTCTCATCGGTGCTCCGGATGCCGGCGGTGTCGGTGAGTTGGAAGTGGAGCCCACCGAGGCGCAGCTCGGCTTCAAGGATATCGCGCGTGGTGCCGGGGATGTGGGTGACAATCGCCCGGTCTTGGCCGAGAAGCGCGTTCATGAGGGAAGATTTCCCTGCATTGGGAGGGCCGGCGAGGCAGAGTTTCAACCCTTCGTGGATTTTCTTCCCTTCGTGAAAGGTGATTGCGAGCTGTTGCATCTTTTTGAGGATGCTTTCCAAGATGGCGATGACTTCTTCTTTGCTTGCAAATTCGAGTCCCTCTTCGGGGAAATCGACCCAAGCTTCTAAGATGGCGGCGATGTCGATGAGCTCTTGTTGGAAGGTGCGGATGTGAGTGGAGAGGGTGCCAGCGAGTTGTTGGCCTGCGGCTTGAAGCGATAGGTCGTTTTTGGCGCCGATGAAAGCTTGGACCGCTTCTGCTTGAGCGAGATCGAGTTTGCCGTTAAGAAAGGCCTGGTAGGTGAATTCTCCGGGATTAGCTGCTTTGGCTCCCGCTTTGAGGACGACTTCAAGCACGCGGCGAGAGATGAGACTGCCGCCGTGGCACTGGATTTCAATGGTGTCTTCGCCGGTGTAGGATCTAGGACCGCGCATGATGACGAGGAGAACCTCATCGATCACTTCGTCTTCACTTAAGATTTTTCCAAAGTGGACCGTGTGGGATTTATAGGTCGAAATGGGCCCTGAAAAGATCTTATCGGCGATGGAAAAGGCTTCTTTTCCTGAGATCCGAATGACGGCGATACCTCCCGATCCAGGAGGTGTGGCAATAGCTGCGATGGTGGGGGTCATTTGGAGAAGCTTTTTTGAATTTGAGCATTCAGGATTTCGAGTTCGTCTTTGAAGAAGGGGCGAGAGTGGTCCGGAATGTGGAGCATTTCATAGAGATAGCAGCGCCCTTTTGAGTTGTCTTTGACCGCTTGAAAAAGAGATGCGGACGTAGGGATAGTTCCATCTTCGGGATTGAAGAACACGCATCTTTCCCCTTTAAGTTTGTCCCAAGCTTCTTTGACGTGCATGTCGACGCCAAGGAGCATAGATCCAAATTTTGCAAGCGTTCCCCATTTGCCAAGCACTTTTTGAATCGTGAGTTGCAGAGAAGAAAAAGAGCAGATATTGATCGCAGAGATTTTTTTGTCAGGGTATTTTTCTTGGATGAGAGCTGCACCAAGTGCTGTCGTAGCACCTCCCATCGAAAATCCAATCGAAAGGATATTTTCTGGATCGAGATTGTGTTGTTTAATCAGATATTCCGATGCGGTGTAGTAATCTAGGGCATAGCCCTCTTCGGATTCAGTGCCCTTGCTGCTTTTTCCAACCCCGCGAGGATTGATAATAAGAATTGAGGTGTCGTGTGGTTTGAGTTCTTGGAGTTTGTCATCGAGGAGTTCCCACTGATGGCAATTCCCTGTCGCGTAGAGGATCGCTTTTTTTGGATTTTTTCCTGGGAAAAATGCTCCATCAAGCGTTGCTCCATCGGGAGTTTTGAGCTGAATGGATTGTCCTCCGTATTTCTGTAAAAGTGATTTTCCTTCCCATGTGCAATCCACAGGTTGTCCTGGAATAATGATATGAAAGACATAGTTACGCAAAAGTCTTCGAACAAAAATGAAGGGAAATAACACAATCTTCAATATGAATTGGGCGATTTTCACGAGAATATTTTTGAAGGCGGGGTCAAGAGCCTTTGGCCATGCCGCTTGAAAAATCGGGGAGCTTTGAATAGTTGCCATAACAACAATGATTTTAAACTTTTTTTGCCTTTAGGGAAAGGGAAATCAATTCGGAAAGAGAGAGTTCTTTGCTAGCTGTTGCAATCACATTTTTGACCGTTTTTTGGGCCTCTAAGGGATTGTAGCCGAGATTAGCAAGGGCACTAATGGCATCGCCCATCACACTTGGGGCCTGATTAGATGCCAAAGAAATATTTTCTTTGCCGTCCTTGTGGAATTTATCGCGGAGTTCAAGGGTGAGGCGTTCAGCCATTTTTTTCCCGATCCCCGGAATTTTTGAGATTGCCTTGGTATTGGCGTGTTCGACTGCAAGATGGAGATCTTCCATGGTCATGTGGCCGAGAATCGAAATAGAGAGACGCGGGCCAATTCCAGAAATGTCGTTGAGCGTTTCAAAAAAGTCCCGTTCTTGAGCAGAGAGGAATCCAAATAGTCTTTGGGAATCTTCGCGGATCACCGGAGAAATAAAAACTTTCACATCGGAGCCCATTTTGGGGAGTTTTTCGAAAGTTGCGATAGAAATGAATATGCCATAGCCGATCCCGCCCACTTCAACGGTGATTTTGTGGGGAGAAGAGTGGGTGAGAGCTCCTTTGAGATATTCAAACATGAACTAACTTTAACGAATGGGCATGACAAAGTGCAAGCGCAAGCGCGTCGGCAGCGTCTTCGGGTGTTGGAGGTTCAGAGAGATGCAAAAGCGTTTGAATCATTTTTTGAACCTGCTCTTTGCTGGCAGAGCCGTGTCCCACAACGGCTTTTTTGGCTTTTTTCGGGGCATACTCAAAAATGGGGATCCCCTTTCGCTCGGCAGCCAAAATGGCCATGGCTTTTGCCATCCCGAGTTTCATCGCGCTCTGTGCATTTCTGTGCATGAATTGACTTTCCACCGAGAGTGCTTCGGGCTTATGGGTCTCGATGAGGGTTTCAATCGCCTCGAAAATGATCAAATATCGTTTTGAACTCGAAGCTTTCGCTGGGGGGCGGATACACCCGTAGTCGAGGGCAATTGGACGATGAGGGTGGTGTTTGATGACCCCAAATCCGGTGATGCGGGTGCCGGGGTCGATGCCTAAAATAATCATAATTTGCATCATATCCTATTCTTTTGTTATTTTAGGTCTTTATGTTATTGCTTGAATGAAATCCCTCAAGGGAACCGAATTTAAAAATATCATTGTACGCATGCCCAATTGGATAGGGGATATGGTCATGGCCACGCCCATTCTCTCCGATTTGCGCAAAGCGTATCCCAATTCGCGCATCACGGCCATGTGCCGCGCTCCGATTTGCGATCTACTCAAAGAAGATCCTGAAGTAGACGAGCTTTTTTGCTTCAGCAAAACGAGCAGCTTTTCGCGTCGCAGCGACAAAAAAAACATCATTGAAAAACTCCGCCATGGCAAGTACGACCTCGGGGTCTTGCTCACCCATTCCCTTTCTTCTGCATGGTGGTTTTGGCAAGGAAAAGTAAAAACGCGCCTCGGCTATGATTGTAAAGGAAGGCGCCTGCTGCTGACCCGCTCTGTCCAATTGCCTGAAAATGTCGAACGCCAACATCTCGTCGTCACTTATAAAATGCTCCTCGAGCCGCTAGGGATTTCTGTTTCCGACACGCCTCCACGTCTTTTCCTTGCGGACAAAGAAGTGGAAGAGGCCCGCACGCTCCTCAAACAGCACGGCGCAACCAAAGAAAGCATCATCATCGGCATCAACCCCGGAGCCACTTACGGATCAGCAAAATGCTGGCTACCCGAACGTTTTCGACAAGTGGCGCAAAGACTGCTCGCCGATTCCAACGTGTTTCTCGTCTTTTTTGGCGATCAGCCCACCGCTCCTCTCGTGAAACAGATCTGCCAGGGACTTGGACCCCGCGTTGTCAATTTGGCAGGCCTAACATCTCTGCGAGAAGTGGCAGCTCTCATCAGCCTTTGCAATGTCCTTCTGACCAATGACAGTGGCCCGATGCATATTGCCGATGCCTTGGGGACTAAAATCGTCGCTCTTTTTGGTTCGACCAACGAAATCATCACAGGCCCCTATCGGACGGGAAAAGTGATCCATAAACACGTCGATTGCTCCCCCTGCTACCAGCGGACCTGTCCCATTGACTTTCGCTGCATGAAACAAATCGAAGCGGACGAGGTCTACGATGTGATTCAAGACATGCTCAAGACAAATCCCTCCAAACTCCCCATCATCGCATGATCAAGAAACTCCTTCGAAAATGGGGCCCCAACCCTCTTGAGAGCCTTTTAAAAAAAGCTCAGAAGAACAACCACAAAAAGTTCCTCCTCTTTTGGAATCGAGGACTGGGGGACATTGTGCTCGGGCTCTATGCGATTGTCCATCGGATCCGCGAAGTGATCCCCGATGCCGAAATCACCTTTTTGACCCGTCCCAATCTCCACGATGGCTTCATCTTACTTGGCGATGTCAACATTATCGTCGCAGAAAACCTCAAGCGGGGTGACAAAGTCGATATCCAGACACTCATCGACCCAACCCAGTTCGACGTCATCCTCGACAACCCCAATCCCACCCAATGGGTGCAGTGGCAACTGGGCAAACTCACTCCCATTCTGCATTGGCAAGACAAATGGGATGCCCTCTCAGAAAAATTCGATCTCGACAAGCAGGCAACCTATGTGGGTGCCCATGTGCAAACCGAGACCTCCTATGCCCATTGTCGCAATTGGCCTCTTGCCTCTTGGCTCACCCTCTTTGAAAAGATCACCGCCAGCGGAAAAAAAGTGCTCCTCTTTGGTTTTGAGCAAGACCCTATTTTTGACATTCCCGGCGTGATCGATCTGCGCGGCAAAACCCCCCTCTTCGAACTTCTCTCGATCATCAAAAACCACTGCGAAGCCCTCGTCGTTCCCGATTCGGGAGTGAGTAGCATGATCTATTTTCTCAAAGAAGATTTTCCGATCAAGCACATTTCGCTTTGGGCTGATCCCTACATGGGGATCTTGAAGCAAAACGTCGCCTCGCCCAATCCCCAGCTCAAACACATCCCTATCCTGGGCAAGGACAAAGACATCACCAACATCACCGCCAGCGAGGTTTATGGACACATCCATTAAAGCGGGAAATCCCGATGACATTGCGCTTGGGCGCGCACTCATCGCCTCTGGCAAAGTCGGCTGCATCGTACTCGCTGGCGGCGATGGCTCACGGCTTGGTTGGGATGGCCCTAAAGGGACCTTCCCCCTCTCCCTTGTGAAGCAAAAGACCCTATTTCAGATGCTCTCGGAGCGGGTCGATGCTGCGTCCGCTCACTTCCAGCAAAATCTCAAACTCGCAGTCATGACCTCACCGCTCAACCATGCAATCACAGCAAAAGCCTTCCCCCCTCATGTCGATCTGTTCACCCAAAATCTCGTCCCTCTGCTCGATCTAGAAGAAACCCCCCTCGAGGAAAAGCGGCCCAACGGGAACGGTGAAGTGTTGCACCGTTTTTACGACTCAGAGATCTACCACAAATGGAAAAGTGCAGGCATTGAATATGTTCAAGTGATCCTGATCGATAACCCCTTAGCTGAGCCCTTCGATCCCAATCAAATTGGCGTTCATTTCAAAACGGGAGCAGAAATCACACTCAAAGCCATTGAAAAAAAGCACGGTGAAAACGTCGGCGTCATCGGAAAGAAAGAGGGGAAAGTCTGCATCGTCGAATATAGCGAGAGCCCTCCCAAAGAGTGGAAGCTAGCCAACACCAGCCTCTTCTGCTTTAGCATGGGATTCATTGAAAAGGTGAAAGACATTAAACTGCCACTGCACACCGCCAAGAAGTTTCTAGATGGCAAACCGGTGCTCAAAAGAGAGACCTTCATTTTTGATCTCTTGCCCCATGCAGAAAAAACGGAAATCATCCTCTATCCTCGCGAGGCGACCTTTGCCCCTCTCAAGAATCGGGAAGATGTCGGTCCTGTGCAGCGTGCACTGCTCGAGCGGGATCGCAAAGCCTTCTTCAGCTTAAGCGGTATGGAGCCCGATGAGCAGATCTTCGAGTTAGATGCTGCTTTCCACTTCCCCACTCCAGAACTCAAAGAGAAATGGAAAGGGTGCACCCTTCCCAAAGACTCTTATTTAGAATTATGAGTTGTTGTTATTTATTTTTAGTTTTTTTGGATTGGAGTCTTCATGTTGGATCGCCTCTAATGGGCGCTTAAGAGAGGGCAATAGAAATTTATGATGATTACACAACTTCTCTATCGTAGTTTGAGAAAGTGTGCATTCCGAAAAATCCATTTGGCCTCCAAAATATGAACGCGAGATTTCAAGAACGATTTCATCTGTGATCAGATGTTTAAACGGAGCAAAAGAGTAGTACTCTGGGCCAGATTTAAACTTGCTAGGAATATATAAGATTCCATTTTCCTCTGTCACGTCAGCACTTTCTGATGTATCAAAACAACAAAACTTAAGTTTAGGGAAGTTTTTGAGATGAAATTCTGAAAGAATAGGCTTTGGAAATAATAGATGGAGGATTTCTACATTGCCCCATTGCGTTACGTTTGTGTTCTTGATATTAAATGTTTTGTTGTTCTCGATTGTGCATTTTCTTGCATTAGGGCAATGAGTGCCGAGGGATTGAAAAAACTTTGGGGAAGAACATCTATTGCAATCACATGTTACATAAGTTGCATTGGAAAAAATCAAATCTTTGTGGGTGTTAAGCAGTATTCGATTTACGCTACTTTGGATAAAATTAACTGTACTAAATATTTTTGATACCTTTTTTAAAAAATTTGCACTGCGCTCGCTTAATTCAGATATTTTTAGGATATATTTTCCATCGTCTTTTTTTATTTCGATTTTATTTTCCTCTAGCTTGCAGAGGAATCCAAGACAGGCATCAAAAAGCACGTCATCGTTATATTTGTTAGCAAATTCTAGCAGGTCCATGAGTTTTTCTTCGTTCATTTCATGAATCAATCCCTTTGTACAGGCAAATTTCATCTCTCTATAATCTAAATGGTCAGCTTCATCGTATGCTTGTAACAGGCTATCGTAAGAAAGTGGTGGCAAAGCACGTTGAGCAAAAGTCTGACCAATAAATTCCAGCCCTTCTTTAGAAATGCCAACAAGATTTTTCTGCTCGAATTTTTGTGTTAACATTGACCGCCATGCGCGGAGACTTACCGCCCAAGTAAAACGATTTAGTGTAAATTCACTCCCTTCGGAGGACTTTATAGTCATTAAAGGGTCTAGCATGGGAGCAAAGGCAGAAAGTGGATCATGCTCTAGGAGAGCTTTTGATATTTTGGACGCTCTTTTTAGCATTTTCTCATCATCCAGAGAATCGTGTAGGTCCTTTTTGAATGCCTGTAATGCATTTATAAAAGTGTCTTTTTTGCTTTCAAGTTGGTCGGGAAATAGGCATATGAGCTTGACGACATGGTAATCAGAGAGTTTATTGAAGGTTAGTTCGCTAAAAAGAGTTTGTTTGAGTATTGATAATTTTGCATCATATTCAGCGAGAGTTATCCTTCCTTTAATAGTAGATAAATCGACGTTAGGGGGTGTAAGGGTTCGAGCGTATTGCAGTAATTTATAGGGTTCTAGTTTATCGATATTATGAAAACGGTTAAAGTGGTGAGGGATACCTGTTTCGTGAATAGTTAAGGGGCAGTGCACCATAATGGTTGAATACTTGTCCATAGTTGACATGTTGCGATTAAGGTTGCTCCCGTGATATGTAAGGGGAGTATTTTTGTAAATGTGTGGTTTCTCGCAATTTTCGCACCATTGAGGATTGTTTGGAGAAGAAGTAGAATTAACTATCATAAAATTTGTCTCTTTTTAAAAAACGGTTAAAATGTCATATTATTATATCAATACATGTGATTTTAAGTCAATGTTTTTTTGAGTTAATGTATACAAAATATTTTATAAACCCAAGTAACTAGAAAAATAGGAGATAAAGCCCATGCAGGAAAAAACGGAAATCATCCTCTATCCTCGCGAGGCGACCTTTGCCCCTCTCAAGAATCGGGAAGATGTCGGTCCTGTGCAGCGTGCGCTGCTCGAGCGGGATCGCAAAGCCTTCTTCAGCTTAAGCGGTATGGAGCCCGATGAGCAGATCTTCGAGCTGGGCGCAGCTTTCCACTTCCCCACCCCAGAACTCAAAGAGAAATGGAAAGGGCGCACCCTTCCCAAAGTTTCTTATTTAGAATCTTGAGTTGTTTTTTGTTTTTTTACATCGGAGGCTTCATGGGTCTCTTCTAATGTGCGCTTAAGAGAGGGTAATAAAAATCTTTGAGATTCATTCTTTTTTTGCAACTCCTCGATTGTACTTTGAGAAAGTTTGCATTCCGAAAAGTCCATTCGGCCTCCAAAATATGA
Organism: Chlamydiota bacterium; assembly: GCA_011065235.1. GTDB lineage: Bacteria > Chlamydiota > Chlamydiia > Chlamydiales > Rhabdochlamydiaceae > Sacchariniichlamydia. The sequence goes on from JAAKFB010000012.1 coordinate 13,603, forward strand.
ACGCGAGAGTTCAAGTACGAATTCATCTGTGATCAGATGTTTAAACGGAGCAAAAGAGTAGTACTCTTGGTCAGATTTAAACTCGCTAGGAATATATAAGATTCAAGTTTCCTCTGTCACGTCAGCAGCTTGTGATGTATTGAAACAACAAAACTTAAGCTTAGGGAAGTTTTTGTGACGAAATTCTGTTGGAGATGATAGATAGAGGATTTCTACATTGCCCCATTGTGATTCGGGTTTTTCGTCTGGTTCAGCTTGTGTGATTTTGCATATTCTTGCCTTGGGACAACGAGTGCCGAGGAGTTGAAAAGACCTTGAGGAAATATTTTTCTTGCTCTCATATTCTATGAGAGTTGCATTGGGAAAAATCAAGTCTTTGTGGGTGTTAAGAGATTTGTGATTTACCATGTTTTGGATAAACTTAACTTCATTAAATATTTTTGATATTTTTTTTAAAAAAATTACACTTCGATCACTTAATTCATATATTTTTAGGGTGTATTTTCCGTTACTTTTGCTTATGTCGATATTAATTTCGTTTATTCCGCAGAAGAATCCAAGACAGGCATCAAAAAGCACGTCATCTTTATATTTGGTAGCAAATTCTAGTAGCTCCATGAGTCGCTCTTCATTCATTTCATGAATCAATCCCTTTGTACAGGCAAATTTCATCTCTCTATAATCTAAATGCTCAGCTTCTTCGTATACTTGTAACAGGCTATCGTAAGAAAGTCGTGGCAAAGCATTTTGATCAAACGTTTGGCCAATAAATTCCAGCCCTTCTTTAGAAATGCCAACAGGCCCGCTCTGTGATATTTGTTTTAATAAAAATGGCCGCCATGCGCGGAGACCTACCGCCCAAGTAAAACGATTTAGTTTAATTTCACTCCCATCGTAGGACGTTATAGTCATTAAAGGGTCTAGAATGGAAGCAAAGGCAGAAAGTGAATCATGCTCTAGGAGAGCTTTGGATATTTTGGACGCTCTTTTTAGCATTTTCTCATCATCTGGAGAAGCGTCTAGGTCCTTTTTGAATTCCTGCAATGCATTATTAAAGTCTTCTTGGTTTTTAAGTTGGTCAGGGAATAGACATATGAGCTTAACGAAATGGTAATTAGAGAGTTTACTGAAGATTGGTTCGCTAAGAAGGGTTTGTTTGATTACTGATATTTCTGCTTTATGTTTAGCGAGAGCTATCTCGCCTTCAATAGTAGATAAATCGACCTCAGGGGGGGCATGGATTAGACGGACGCAATATTGCAGTAATTTATGGGGTTTTTGTTGTTTGGTTTCATTAAGATTGGAGAGAAATGTACTTCTTATGCGAATGGTTAAGGGGCAGCGATTGATAATGTAAGAATAACAATTCGTAATTGAGTGAAAGCAATTTATTTCCTTAATATTGTTA
>JAAKFB010000120.1 GCA_011065235.1 Chlamydiota bacterium
GACAAATTTTGCCCGCACTTCTTTGTGGAAAAGATTGTTGATCCTTTTTGAAAGAACAGAAATTCGGTTAAATTCTGTCTTTGTGACAATGATTCCATTCTCTTCCACACGGTCTTTGATTTTAGTCACCGTCAAAAGGTAGCAGCGTAGGATGTAGAGAAAATCATCAGAGACGCAAAGCGTATCGATTTGTTTGATGTTTTGCTCTACTTTTTTTACTTCATCAATGACATCTGGGGACTGGAGAAGTTGGTACAGCTGTCTCGCCTGTAATTGGCAAGCTTCATCCCCAGGGTTACCATCAAAGGCACGCATATTATTGCTCAGAAATGCACGCGTGGCCCTTTTCACTAGGTTCGTCATCAATGTATTTCCAGCGACCTTTTTCCTTTCGTTTAAGCTCATCTCTTCAGTCATATCATTCGTTAGGATCGAAGAAATAAGGGACATATTTGTTGTAACAGACATTTTTCACCTCATGGTTTTTTAAATTTTTGAAAATAAAAATGAAAAAAAGGGATTATCAATGGCGCGGCTGGCGCCAATAAGGTGAAAAAACTAAAGGGCTTTTATTGGGGGTAAAAAATATTTTAGACATAAAGCCAAAGGCAACAGGAGTGAAGAGAATCTCGCTGATTTAGAAGATCTGTTTTCATGATAGCCTCCTATTGGCCTATATTAGGCCTTATTATACCTAAATATCTAAATCAAATACAATATAAAAAAATAATTGAATTTCTCTAGGAAACTAGCTATCTAGAGGGGATGCAAACAAAGTGGCTGGTGCTCCTTTTTTTGGCAGTCGCTCCTCTCATCGCAGAAGAGTGCTGCTTTTCCTTGTGTGAATGCTGCGTTGTCCCTCACTCGGGCAGATTCTCCTTTCGTCACCGGGAACCTGGTGGAATTGGGTATCGCCGTGGCTACTCGAGCATAGATCTGTTTTATACTTCCAATATTTGTGAAAAGTGGTACGGCATCATGGATGCCAGAGGCCATATTTTCAACGATAAGAAATGGGCAGCCAATTTCGGATTGGGCTTGCGCAAACTATGTGATGAAGTGGTCTATGGCGGCAATTTCTATTGGGATTGGCGCGAGGCTGAGCACACGACGTTCCATCAACTCGGTGCTGGGTTAGAAGCCCTGTGGCTCTGTTGGGATATCCGCATTAATGGCTATGTCCCAGTCAATCGACACAAAAAGTCCTATCGGAAGGGATTTGAACGATTTCAAGAGAATGAAGCCATTGTCTTTAAAAAGTGGGAACTCAGCATGTCGGGTTTCGATGGCGCAGTGGGCTATTGGCTATGCAAAAATGCCTATTTTGGATTGCATGCTTCCTTAGGCGGCTATTCTTTTAGAGGGGATTTTGACAAGAAAGCGGGAGGAGGACTTGCCCGTGCAAAGGTCAAACTCTGGGACTATTTCACACTCGATGGGCAGATTTCCTTCGATAACCTATTTAAATGGCAGGCCAATGGGGGGCTTGCCTTTCATATTCCTCTAAAACCTCCCGTAAAGCGCTATCCTAAGAGGACGAATTGTTGCAGAGATATCATCGCCCTCGAAGAGCGGATCATTGAGCGGCCTGAGCGCTTTGAAATCATCGTCACGACGACGCGAAAAGACACAGCACGGGCTTTGCACCCCAATACGGGAGATCCCTTGACGTTTTTCTTCGTGAATAACACCTCGAGCAGCCTGGGAACATTTGAAAGTCCCTTCCCCACACTTGCTGAAGCTGAAGCTGCGGCGGGACAAGGTGAGGCGATCTATGTGTTTCAAGGCGATGGGACTGACACGGGAATGAACATGGGAATCACCATGGAGGATCGCCAAATTCTCGCGGGATCGGGAGCCCCTCTCAGAGTGCGCAGTCGTTTTGGACCAATCACAATTCCTCCGCAGACTCCGCTAAGACCAAAAATATCCAATGCGAGTGATGTGATCACCCTTGCCAATGGAAATATCATTTCTGGATTGGATGTGACGGGTGAAAGTATCTTTACCTTTTTTGGAGTCGATACAGTGGGGCTTTATGTGCTCGATAATGTGATCACGTTTAGCAAAGCGACATCGAACATAGGCATTAGTATATCAGGAAGTGCTTCAGGTCAGCTTCAGATCAAAAATAATATCATTCTGGGAAGTTCTTCAGGAGGTTCGACGATTTTGCTCGATATGGTAGGTGTCTTCAATGGACACGTTGTTTGGAGCAATAATTTCGTTACTCTTTCGAGTGCGGAGTTATCTACTATCATGGTAACTTCTGATGAGTTTACCGGCTCAATGACAGCAGAGAACAATGTCTTTCAGGCAGTAGGGGAGAGTGGTATAGGATTTAGTATCAATGCCCCTGTTACTGCTGATTGGACCCTCGATAGCAATGTCTTCACTACGTTTGGGAATGGAGATGGGTCGGATAGGAGCTGTGGGATTTTGTTGGTTCCTGCAGGAGACTTCTTAGGAAGCTTTGTCGCATCGAATAACACCTTTACTCATACTGCTACGGGAGCTGTTACTGCTTCAGTGTTAACCTCTTTGGGGGATTTTCAAGGAACTTTTGTTGCGTTTCATAATACGATCACTACAATTACAGGAACCGGAACAGCTGCGGGATTCGATCTTGGCATTGTGAATGCTCCTTCAAATTTCACTGTTTCGGAAAATACGTTGAATATTTTGTCGGAAGCAGCGGCGATTGGACTCGGAGTTCAGGGTACATTTATTGGTAATTACACAGCACAAAACAATACAGTTACCGTCACTTCCACCGCCGGTACAGCGGTTGGATTCTCCTTTTTGAATGACGTGGTGGGCAATGTTTCCTGCCAAAATAATACTTTCAATGTCAACGGTCCCGAAAGTATAGGAGTCTTATTTCAGGGTGCTGTAGATGGAAATTTTACGGCTCAGGATAATCTTATTCGGGCAGACGGTACGGGAGATGATTTTGGAATTGGTTTTCTGAGCACTTTTTCAGGAAACTTAATTGCAGAACACAACCAAATCTCCACTAAAATAAATAGTGGGCTGCTTATCTCCTCTTACTTGGGAGGAGAGTTATTTGTTCGCAATAATTCATTTGAGCAATTGCTCTCTTCTACAAATCCCACTTTTGATATCACAGCGGGAGACGATGTCGACGCGGTGATCCAAAACAATTTCATGTCTCACGTATCAGGCACGGGAGAAGCATTTCGGTTTGAAAACACTGCAGGAATAAGCCATTTGAAATTTTTCGAAAACGACCTCTCTTCTCCTGGGGCGGCATCAGATGGAAGTTTCGTCAACATGGCGGGCACCCTTGAGCTAGAAAGTCCCAACTTGCAGCTCAGCGGCGTAGAAGCCATCAACGAAGGACGCCTTACCGAAAGCGGCGTAACCTTTGTTCCTTTTAACCCGTGACTGTTATATTACGCACCGTCAGGTTTTGTGAATTTGGATTTGGCGAGACAAAGCCAAATTGATACGAACGAGGAGCACCATTCTCAAATAGGGAAGGGTGACGAGGAGGGGTGATTTGGCAAAGTCGCAGCCAGTCCAAATTCACAAAACCTGACGGAGCGTGGTATACCCCGGTTTTCCTCCATGCTTTTTTTCAGGTAAATGTTAAAAAAGTTTTAAAAAAGATAGCAGTGGTGCTAAAATATATCGGAGATAGAGAGTCGATTAATGTTATGCATGATGAAGTGGTACCTATCAGTTTTTTAAACAGTTCATCATAGAGGAATGCTTTTATATGGAAATAACTAATTATTTTAATAAAGAAATTGCGATTTTTGCTGCAAAAGTAGCTGCTGGAATTGTTGTCGTCGGAGGAGCTATCGCTGCAACGGGATATTTACTTGAATCTGCAGGAACTCAGCTGCTTTCTTATTTGGATAAAAGTGATGTAATCTCGAATATCGCATTGAAAAATTTAGGGCATTTTCTCCAATCTAGTGGAGGGGGACTTTTTCTCGTGGGGAAATATACTTCCTATACAGTTTTGGTTCCTGGATATATTGTCGGATATGAATTTCCCAAATGGATGCTGGAGCAAGGTATTCCCAAAATAATGACCTTCATTCAGAATAATATTTACAAGCCGTTGATAGAGTCGATGGAATGGCTAAAGGTAAAAGCTCTTGATGTCATCCAATATGTGGGAGAGCATGTCCTCAGACCAATCCTTGAAAAGGTGGGACAGATAGTAAATGACTATTTTCTCAAAAATATGAAATGGCTTGCTGATCGTGCTATTGAAATAATTAACTGGGCAACTAAGAATGTATTCATCCCGATGTTAAATGTTATCAATAAAGTCATGAACCTTGCCTCAGAGTACATTCTAGAACCCCTTGGACAAGTAATTAAATGGACCGGGAATCGTATTTTTGATGTTATTAATTGGGGAATACACTCTGTTGTTCTTCCTTTTTTCCAAACAATTGATACAATCATGCGTTGGGTTGGAAAAAATTTCTTTGAACCCGTCTGCCAAGCAATTTGGAATTTTGCAGTGAAGGCTGTTGATTTTGCGCAAAAATATATCTTTACTCCTCTCCAGTCTGCTGGGATTTGGGTATTAAAGAACCTGCTTCAGCCTGTTGCAAATGCAGCCAATACCCTCATGCGTATTGCCATAGATTATTTTCTTTATCCCAGCTATCAGTTTGCTAGGGATAATATAGTATATCCCGTCACCAATATGATTGCAGAAGGAAGTAAGCTAGCCTATCAACACATCATTCATCCAGTTGGACAGGCGGGATATGCTATTGTAGCCAATATTGCTGATCTTGTAGGGAAAATATATACCGAGGCAAGAAGAGACCTGGGAGCCTTTTTTAATCGTGTTGGCGCATAATGCCATGCCATTAGAGGATGTATGCGAATTCATTCCGCTGCCAAAAAAGTCCTCTTTTCCCCTATGACCCGTGACTGCTACCTTATCTTTGGTAAGATAGCAGTCATGGGTATGAGATATTCTTCGAGTTCCACAAACTCAATTTGAGTTTGCTGCATTCTCCAGAACGCTCTCCTATAAAGTCAAAAAATCGCTTATAGGGAGGATAACCTTTGCTTGTATAGAGCTCATACGCATGTGTCCCCTTATCCTCGCAGTAATCGGGATAGGAATCGATCCCTTTTGAATAGAATCAAGTTCTTGTATTTTAATGTTGGAGCATATACCTTGTTAAGGTATATAAAAAAATAGGACACTACGAATGGCGATTCGCTCTTTCAAAGATCCCGATGCGGAGATTTTTTTTAAGAGGGGCTTAAGAGACCTTCTCTGAATTCATTTCACCGCCAATAAGGGCCATCTTTTTCCCTATGAGAAGCTCTTCAAGCTCCACAAACTCAATTTGAGTTTGCTCCGCTTTCCAGAGCGTTCTCCTAGAAAAAAATCTTGGCTCTTGGCGGCGAAAGTAATTCAGAGAATGTCTCTAAGGGCTCGGAAAAAAGGGTGGGATCAAGTCCGCGAGGTGGTGAGGAGGAAACTCGATATGCTACATTATGCGAATGAATTGCGAGATTTACGTTCTCCTCCAAATAACAGGCTAGAAAGACTAAAGGGCAATTTGGAAGGGCTTTATAGCATTCGAGTCAATGGATCAATGGCGTATTGTGTTTGGATGGGATCATGAGCCCTTTAACGTACGTATTATGGACTATCACTGAGGAGAAAAAAGATGCACCGAAAACCCAGGGCCTTTTAACAAGAAATACTTGATAAAATATTTAGGACTAGTTCTCCTTTTGTGAAGTCATTCACAAAAGGAGAACCAAATGACCAGAAGTCGTAAAAAAAACGAGTATTCCGATC
>JAAKFB010000121.1 GCA_011065235.1 Chlamydiota bacterium
GGCTATGGAAGCTTTATGCGATGAGCGTATATTTCGATCTGGACTCAATGAATGATTTAGCAGCTAGATCGGTCACGGCTCCGTAATTTCCAAACTCATGAGGATTGGCCAATCCATTTTCACGACTCCAAAAAACAGCCTTCCTCTTTTCCCTTTAACAGACAAGAGGAAAAATTATGTGTCCTATAATGCACAAATGGGAGGACAGTGCGCTTCCAATAAAGCCACTAGATCCACTAATGAGAATGCGCAAAAGCTTTGATTACTGGCCTTCTTTTTTGCCAGAGCCGCAAGTCGGACAAGTGCCCGTCTTTGCGCACATCGCTTTGCAGCATCTGCCAATACTGCCCAAACACCAAAGTCCAGACAAGCCAATGAGAGAATAAACAACACGGCTTATCCATGCTGTATTCCCGCCAAAAAGCCATGCGACAAAATCAAATTGGAAAAATCCCCAAAGCCCCCAATTAAGAGCTCCGATAACTACCAAAAAGTAGGCACATACACTGATACATCGTTTCATGATTTTACTCCTTACACGTCTGAGAGAGGCTTTTTAGTCCACCCTCAAGCTAATACAATTACATTTAACAAATTCAGATCTCATTGTCACGATTTTTTTTGAAAAGCGATTTTGATTTTTTTGGAGGCATTCTCTATACTTATGGGGTCATGTCTGAGGATGAAGAAAACCAAGCTGCCTATTTGGCAGGACTCTGCCGGATTAAACTTTCCGAAATTGAAAAAGAAACTCTCGGAAAAAGCTTGAAAAAAATTTTAAGCTATATGGATCTCATTGATGAAATTCCAACCGATGACACACACTCTTGTACACATGTGCTCGAAACCGTGAATAATGTCTGGGCAGAAGATGAGATAGGTCCCACACTTGATCGAGAAACCTTTTTGAAAAATGCTCCCGATCAAGTCGGTGGCATGGTCAAAGTTCCACCCATTATTGAATTTGAAACATGACAGCATACAATCAAGCATTCACCTCTGGTGATCTTTCTGCTGAAGAAATCACAGCGCGCTCCCTCAAGCAAATTGAAATCCGCGACAAAAAATTGAACTCCTTTTTGTCTGTTTTCCACGAGCGTGCAATCGAAACGGCAAAAGCACTCGATGCCAAAAAGAAAAATGGCAAGCCTTTGGGCAAACTCGCCGGTATTCCTATTTCCATCAAAGATAATATCCAAATCCAAGGCGAAATCACCACCTGCGCATCCAAGATTTTAGCAAATTACCGCTCTCCCTACGATGCAACCGTGATTCGACTGCTCGAGGAAGAAGACGCCATTTTGATTGGGAAAACGAACATGGACGAATTTGCCATGGGAGGTTCTGGAACCCATTCGGCTTTTGGCAATACGAAAAATCCTTGGGATCTCGCGTGTAGTCCTGGAGGATCCTCTAGTGGCTCTGCAGCATGCGTCAGTGCTGGTTTTTGTCCCATTTCTTTAGGAAGCGATACGGGTGGCTCGATTCGTCAGCCCGCAGCTTTGAGTGGCATCACCGGTTTTAAGCCCACTTACGGGCGCGTTTCTCGCTATGGGCTCGTCGCGTTTGGTTCGTCACTTGATCAGATTGGCCCCCTCACCCGGACAGTGCAAGATGCCGCCCTTGTCATGGAAGTACTTGGGAAGCACTGTGAAAAAGATTCCACCTCGGTCAACACTCACGTCCAATACTTGGCAGAAATCGAAAAACCGATTGCCAATACCCGTGTCGGCATCCCTTGGCACTTTCTCGAGCAGCTTCAAGGAGAGCCACGCGACAATTTTGAGCAATCTCTTGAAGTGCTCAAAGCCCTCGGCGTGGAAATCGTCGATGTGAATTTAGATATGTTAAAATACGGGATTGCCATCTACTACATCATCGCCACCGCAGAAGCTTCCACAAATCTTGCCCGTTTTGATGGGATCCGCTACGGAGTTCGCTCTCCAAACGCAAAAACACTAGGCGACATTTATGAAGATTCTCGAGAAGAAGGATTTGGTTGGGAAGTCAAAAACCGGATTTTGCTTGGGACTTTTGTCCTTTCTTCAGGGGAAAAAAATGCCTATTACGCAAAAGCGCGCAAAGTGCGGACACTGATCATCGATCAAATGCGCACTGCCTTTCAAAAGTGCAACATGATTGCCATTCCATCTGCTCCAGGGACTGCTTTTTCATTAACGGGGATCAAAGACCCACTCGACGAATACCTGCAAGATCTCTACACAGTGGGCGCCAATTTGGTAGGTCTTCCTGGGATTTCTGTGCCAAGTGGATTCAGCTCAGATAAGAAGCCCTTTGGCATTCAATTCATGGGACCTCAAATGCATGATGCAGAAGTCTTGCGCTATGCTCACGCCTTCCAAACCGCTACCGATTTTGTCGCATATCCACCCGAGTTCGGAGGGATTCTATGACCGAAATTCTGTATGAAAACTGGGAACCGGTCATCGGTCTGGAAATTCACTTCCAACTCAGCACGCGCACGAAGCTCTTCTCGCGTTCTCCCAACCACTTCGGCGATGAGCCCAATACCAATATCGACATGGTCGACACAGGACAACCTGGAACACTGCCCGTTCTCAATAAGGAAGCCGTCAAATACGCGATTCAATTTGGCCTGGCCATCGGGGCAAACATTTCCCGCTTTAGCACCTTTGATCGAAAATCCTATTATTATCCCGATAATCCCCGCAACTTTCAAATCACCCAATTCCTCCATCCGATCGTTGAAGGGGGAACTATCACATGCGATGTCGAGGGCCACACCAAACACTTCAAAGTGAACCGCGCGCACCTCGAAGATGATACAGGCATGCTCAAACACTTTAGTTCCTTTGCAGGCGTCGATTACAACCGAGCAGGAGTGCCGCTTATCGAAATCGTTTCCGAGCCGATGATGCATTCCCCCAAAGATGCGACCGCTTTTGCCTCATCTGTCCGCGCGATCGTTCAATACCTCGGCATCGGCCATTGCAGCATGGAAGAAGGGGGTCTGCGGATGGACGTCAATGTTTCTGTCCGTCCCAAAGGCGACAAAACGCTCCGACCCAAAGTAGAGATCAAAAACATGAACTCGTTCCGCAACATGGAAATGGCAATCGAATCAGAAATCCGCCGCCAGATCCAAGCCTATACCCTAGGCGATGAAATCAATCCCGGAACCTATCGCTTCGACCTTCCCACGAAAAAAACCATTCTCATGCGACGCAAAGAAGACGCACTCGACTATCGCTTTTTCCACGAGCCCGATCTCGTTCCCATCGTCCTATCTGAAGAGATGATCGAAACGCTCAAAGCGGCCCTTCCCGAACTCCCCCACCAGCGCTACATACGCTACATCACCGATCTAAAAATTCCTCCCGATAGCGCAGCGATTCTCATCAACGACAAATACACCGCTGATTTCTTTGAAGAAGCCCTTCAAATCGCCAAAAACGCCACGTCCCTTTGCAACTGGATCATCGTCGAGTTTTACGGCAGACTCAAAGAAAAAGGGATCACCCTAAAAAAATCAGGTCTCCAAAGTGCGCATGTGGGAAAACTCGTTCAGATGATCGAGAAAGGGACCATCACTGGGCGGATCGCCAAGCAAGTTGCGAGTGACATGCTCGCCAGCCCCGGAAAAGATAGCGAAACCATCGTCAAAGAAAACCCCGACTACCAACCCTTGCAAGATACCGGCATTATCGAGCCGATCGTCGATCAAGTGCTCGCTGCCAACCCCCAATCGATCACCGACTACAAGGCAGGCCGCACCAAGGCGCTGGCCTTCCTCGTCGGCCAAGTGATGAAAGAGACCAAGGGCAAGGCCTCTCCTGCCGTTGTCAACGAACTCATCCTCAAGAAAATCAACAACTTATGATCTTACTCTTTTACTCATTTTTGCTATAATCAAGGGAAAATTAGATAAACAGGCATAATAGACAGTCCTTAAAGGGAGATTTTTTAATGGATTTACAATCAACTTTATTATATATTTCTCAGAACACTGACATAAATCGTCACGATGTTCCTGGAGTATTGTTTTCAGCTACAATTGGAATGGCTGCTATTGCATCGCTTTTTTCTAAGAGTGATATGATGAAAATCCCTGGGGTGACTGTAGTAATGACCGCCGCATATGGAATTTTTAACGACATGATTGCTTGTCGGGATTCCATTGAATATTTTACCCGATTTCACACTTGGCAGGGTCAAAATCTGACCAATCGAACCGTTATGAATTTAGACCCAAATCTCAATGCAATTGTTGTTGGTGGTCTCTCCACTATTGCATTAGGTGGTTTAGCAGGCCTGTTTTTTTTAATGCTTTCCGGTAATGTTGACAGTGAAAGCGACAAAAAAATTGCTGAAAAGCAGGTGGACACCAGAATCACAGCGAGGCAATTATTTCCCTATTTATATATAGTCACTGTAATTACATTCGTTGCTGCTCATTTTAAAGCTCGCTTTGCACAGCAAGCAATGGCTGCGGCTCCTTATGTAAAATATGAAGGAGTTCCATTGGATATGCAAGCTGCATGGGAAGTTTGTAATGTCCGCAACACTACGGGCTACCTTGGATTCGCAATAGGAGTCCCTTTGATTTGTGTTGGGATTATTGCAACCAGAATATGGTTATATTGTCGATCCCAAGAGCCTCACGAAAAAAGAATTTAAAATCAGGTGATGAAAATAAAGCTGATTCTCAAAAAACTTATTGAACTATTTGAAGATCTGGCTCTAGCTAGAAAAGCGCGCAAAAGGCTCAAAGAAATGGATCCTAAAGACAATATTTCTTTTGATGAAGCGACTAAATTGGCAGGTTGGAAAGACCGGGCACGCACGCGGGCACGGGCTCGGTCACGAAAATAGTTGTAATTTTCTCTGTGTACTCTGTGCTCTCTGTGGTTAAAATTTAAAATTTTTACTTGTCGTATGAGGGGAAATCCCTATACTCCAGAATATGGGGTTTCTGTGGGGATTATTGGCGATTTTGATGGCAGGTTGCTGGGTCAACAAAGCATCCATCGACCCCTTTGCCTACGCCCCCGAAAGCCCTTGCTGGTATTGGATCCCCGACGAAAAAGCTAGTGCACTCGCCTCTGAAAAGACCGATGACAGCGTTGATATTCCCGATGAAAAATGCATCTTGAGCCTCTCGGAAGTGCTCGATATTGCACTGATCAACAACACTCAAACGCAGATCACCTGGGCGCAAGCAAGAAGAGCGGCTGCAGAATACGGCCTTTCACAAAGCACTGCATTTCCGAACATCAGCGCCGAGTTTTTCCACACAAAATCTCGAACGGCCTATCTCGCAAGCCAAGTTGAGCAGCCACAAAACGTCATGGGTGAAACTCTCATCATCAATAATCAGATGCTCTGGGGGCCTAAAGCCCACCTCACTTGGACACTTCTCGACTTTGGACAGCGCCGCTACACGTCTGAGGCTGCCCGCTACATGCTCTACTTTGCCGACTACACCCACAACCAAGCCGTGCAAACTGTGCTTGAAACCATCACCCTCGACTACTACAACTACCTCTACCAAAAAAAACTGCTCGAGGCCAATGAAGCCGATCTTGCCAATGCCGAAGAAACATTGGCTGCAGCAGAACAGGCTTTGCGCAAAGGGGTGAAAAACATCTCTGATGTTCTGCAAGCGCGCAAGCCAGACCTTTTCGCGTAAATCCAACTTCCCGCGAGACACAATGCAGTCCATACCGCCACTCCCAACATTCTCTATAACATCGGACTTCCCGCCACAGCCAC
>JAAKFB010000122.1 GCA_011065235.1 Chlamydiota bacterium
GGTATTTCTCGGGAGTGTGGGTGTTTTTAGGAATGGCTTGGACAAGACTCTTAGTTAAAGGTTTTAGCTCTTCCTTGGTGTTGACTTGCAGTGCTTCCGTAAATAAATTTATCGCACGTCTCTCGAGGACTTTGTCAATACAGTTGTATAGGGGTTTTAGGATGAAGCGGTAGGTCATGCACAAAAAGGTTCGTTCATTAGGAGCCAGAGATGTGGCTGGTGCTGTGTCTTTTTGTTCACCAGCTTGGAGGTGGAGTTGGATTCTCATGGTGTAGAGCTGCTTGAGGGCTTGTTTGATCAGTTTTATGTCTTGAAGGATGCCCATTCTGTTAAGTTTTTGCAGGATTGCTTCGGGAGAAGTTATATCCATCCCAAAATAGAGTCCAAAGTCTGAGATTAGGAAGTTTAAGAAGGTGATGAACTCGGTTTTAAGGTTATATTCTTGAAGGTGCTCAGGAGCTGCTGTCCAGGTTTGACTGTAGAGAGCTTTGCGAGCCTCAATTGCTTCGAGAGCTTTTTTCTTGCGAACTTCAGGATCGATTTGGGATTGGAAGCTCGCATGCAAGCTTGAATCATTAGTTTTTAAAGATACTGACTGCAGGAGCGAGGTTGCAAGGTCATCGTTGTTATTGCTGTTCTCTACGGAAATAGTGCTTGCGAGCTCTGCAGGCTCGGAAATGAGCTCTACTGTGTTGGATTCGAGGGCTGGATTGGCTCCGGGATCGATGTGGAGCCCCGAACGATGTTTGGGGCCAAGGGCTGTAAATACCGGAATGCTTACTCCAGGGGCAGTCTCTCCAAGGGAGATGAACTGCAACTCGATCACTTCTGCTAAATTTTGAAAATAGGGGAGATGTTTTTTGTCTTCGATGAGGATGAACCATTCCAAATCTGAGTAGGGGCAGGGGGATTTTTTTGCTAAGGAACCAAGAGCTCTTAGATCATAGCCACAAGGCGGAGGCCCGACGAGGAGGAAGGCATCTTCTAGAAAAACCTCGAAGAGTTCTTTGAAGTGATCAAGCATCTCGGAAGGATCAGAGGTTTCAAATTGCTTGCGATAGTTTTCAAGGGCAGTTTGATATTTTTGGGTGAGGTATCCACTCTGTGGGAGTGTTCGATCTATAGAGCGAAGCTTTTCTGTGCACACCTCAAAAGGTTGCAGGCGTGATTCTCTGGGGTCTTCTGTAAGTGCTTGATAAGCTTGATCAATCAGAGCATCAAAGTCTTTTTGTACACCACAAAAGATCTTGAGCCGTTGCAGATCATCCAAAATAGTGTTGAATCTCTCCGGATCTGCCATGCGATAGGCATGCTCAAGAAGGCTCTTATGGACAGCCTTTTCTAAAGTCCATCGAATGAAGATAGAGGATACCCACTCATGACGCTCTTGAGTTTCTTCGATATTAAGAGCAATCGCACAATAATGCATTGCCTCTCTTAAAGAGCGCTCTAGATTCCAATTGCCAAGCGCTGAGCTGAGCTCAGCCTGTTCTTTTTTCAAGCTATTGGCATGTGTTAATGTCTTAGGCAAACAAATGAGCAACTTGCGCATCTGTTGCTGATCCAAATTTGAAATCGATGCAGTGAGATCGGAGAGAGTTTGGGCAAGTTTCTGTAGAGGAGTTTTTTCAGTGATAGACTGGATCTCAACCAAAAGTACGTGAAAAGCCTTGGGAGCATGGACTTTCGGAAGAGACCCAGTTAAAGGGGTGACAGGAGTGACCATGAAGTTTTTCCTTATACAGAAAACTTGATGGAAAGCATTTTATAGCACTAAGCAAATTTTTGGTATTTAATTTCTAGGTTTTTAGCTTGTAACATGCCCAATTGCCTATGCCCATGATTTTGATTTAGTTTCTTCTGTACGGCTTGAAAAATGAAAAAAACAGCTTAGGAAAAGTGGATTTCAATTTGAGTAGTGAAACGCAATGACAATGGCCACCATTTTGCTTAATGCCGTGATGGAACAAAATGGTGATACCAAAAGATTTTCGAACATTTTGGATCCTGTTGTTGTGTTTTGAAAAAACTGGTAGTAGGATTTTTGAATTTTTCAATCTTTTTTATATGAATGAATATATAATTCACGGTATTTAAAAATTAAACCGATATAATTTATTGAATTTTATTATTAAAATCTTCATGCTACCACTTGACACGCGCTTTATGACCGCTAAGCGCCTCTGCCCCCTTATCTCCAACTGAGTTGCTCCTGAGATCAAGCGACTGCAAAGAGCTATTAATCTCAAGTGCTTTTGCAAGCGCCTCTGCCCCCTCTACTCCAACTGAGTTGCTATAGAGATCAAGCGACTGCAAAGTGCTATTATTCACAAGTGCTTTTGCAAGCGCCTCCGCCCCCTTATCTCCAACTGAGTTGAACTTGAGATCAAGCGACTGCAAAGTGCTATTATTCACAAGTGCTTTTGCAAGCGCCTCTACCCCCTTATCTCCAACTGAGTTGTTATAGAGATTAAGCGACTGCAAAGTGCTGTTTATCTCAAGTGCTTTTGCAAGCGCCTCTACCCCCTTTACTTCAATGGAGTCGTTGAAAGAGAGATTAAGTGTCTGCAAAGAGCTGTTTATCTCAAGTGCTTTTGCAAGCGCCTCTGCACCCTTTTCTCCAACTGAGTTGCTCTCGAGATTAAGTGTCTGCAAAGTGCTGTTTATCTCAAGTGCTTTTGCAAGCACTACTGCACCCTTATCTCCAACTGAGTTGCTTCCGAGATCAAGTGTCTTTAAAGTGCTGTTTATCTCAAGTGCTTTTGCAAGCACTACTGCACCCCTATCTCCAACTGAGTTGCTATAGAGATCAAGTGTCTGCAAAGTGCTGTTTATCTCAAGTGCTTTTGCAAGCGCTACTGCACCCTTTTCTCCAACGGAGTTGTCTGGGAGATCAAGTGTCTTTAAAGTGCTGTTTATCTCAAGTGCTTTTGCAAGCGCTACTGCACCCTTTTCTCCAACGGAGTTGTACGAGAGATCAAGCGTCTTTAAAGTGCTATTAATCTCAAGTGCTTTTGCAAGCGCCTCTACCCCCTTATCTCCAACTGAGTTGTTTCTGAGATTAAGCACCTGCAAAGAGCTGTTTATCTCAAGTGCTTTTGCAAGCGCCTCTGCACCCTTATCTCCAACGGAGTTGTTATGGAGATTAAGTGTCTGCAAAGTGCTGTTTATCTCAAGTGCTTTTGCAAGCGCTACTGCACCCTTATCTCCAGCTGGGTTGTAGTAGAGTGAGCTGCCTCCGAGATTAAGCTCCTGCAAAGTACTATTAATCTCAAGTGCTTTTGCAAACGCCCCTGCCCCCTTATCTCCAACCCAGTTGCTTTCGAGACTAAGCTTTATTACCGGGTTTTGTTGGCATGCTTTGATGATTTTTTGAGTAGATTGTTCTCCGAGTTTCTTTAATAAAGCTTGATAGAGGAATGGATTCATTTGCTTTATGGAGATTTGAGAAGCGATAAGTTGTAGGATTCCTTCACATAATTCTTCGGAAAACTCTTCAAACTCTTCGCTCTGAAAGAGAGTATCTGAGAGCTTGGGACATTCTGTCGTATCGCTTAGCATCAAAAACGGAACGCCTGGTTTATCTTCGAGCTTTTGACGGTGGGGGTTGTGATTTACTTTACAAACATTTAGATCGGGAGCTACTATCTGGATTGTTGTTAATTTTTGACAGCGTGCTGCGGGAAGGACTTTGAGCTTTGGCATGGGCAGAGGCTGCCAGGAAAACACGCCAGAACTTGCAATGGCTTCGACATCTGAACCACTGAGATAGAGTTTTTCGATTTGGGGGCAATATTTAGCGATCTGGTCGAGAGCTGCCCCGGTGATTTTCGGACAACTCCTTAAATCTAGGAAGCGGAGGCTGTCGCTTAAAAAAGGGAGCAGGCCAGCGTTTTTTAGTGCTACGCAGTGAGAGAGTGTGACTTCTTGGGGTTTTGGAAAATGCTCCAACTCGATGAGTAAATGCAGAGCTTTTAAAATGAATTCTTGCCGAGAAAGATCAGGTTCTTGCCCTTGCGTGATGGTTTCAAAATGGGCGTGTAGCGACCCGTTGTTGCCTTTTTGTAAGAGAGTGGCGTTTTCTGTGTTGATGTAGCGCTGGACAAGAAGCAGTAGGAGTTCTTCTTTGGCTTTGTCTAGGCTATAAATTTCTCTTTTTTCGATTTCTTCGAAGGTAAGAATTTTTCCAAAGGTCGCTTCCATGGTTTGTGAAGTGGATTTGGACTGCGTGACAACGCCTGTAGCGGCTTTCAATCTCTCAGCGGGGGTTTTTGTGGAGCCTTTTGCATATTGCTTGGCGACTTGGATTCCAGAGGTTTGCTGCGCGGTATCTTTGATGCTGATGAGCATTCGGAGGAGGTCTTGTGCATAGAGGGGATTGTTTAGGCGGGCTTTGAGGGTTTGCTGGAGGTGGATAAATTGCAGACAGAGGGTGCTAATCGCCCCTTCTTTGAGCAGGAGGAAGGGGGTGAAGCGGTTTTCTTTATCTTCTTCGTAGAGTTTTTTTCTTTCTTCTTTTGTAAAGAGGGTTGTGTAGTCTTTTTCTTTTTCGATGAGCTCTTCAATCCAGTTATGAAGGATGCTTTCTGCGTCCAGCTGTGTGAATTTAATCAGGGTGTCTTTGTCAAGGGGCTTTTGGCTCAGGCAAAAAAGAAGGGAACAGATATTGGTTTGTTTGAACATGCGTCCACTACTCATCAGCTCCACTAAGGAGACGTCGTTATCGATGCAGTAGATTTTTTCATCTACCCCTAAGATGTAGTTGGCACCTCTTCCATCTCCCGGTCTTGTCAAGATCGCGGATAGGAGCATCCAAGTGAGATGGGATGGGTCGAGGTTATCGTACTTTGCTCTTTTGAGAATTTCTCCTGGGATGGTCCGTGAGATGAGAACAGGATAAGGGGCTTTTCCTTTTGCTTTAAACTTGACGAGCATGGTGGCGGGTGTTGCCCTTCCCATCACGCGATAAGTAAGGGTATGGATTGCATGTTCAAGCATGGGATGATTGGGCTTTTGCTTAAAATGGAGATTGGCCTCTGTCAAGGAAGCTACTTGGTGGAAGCAATCTTTGAGTTGCCGCTTGATATTTCCTTTCTGATCCAAAACCTCTTTTTGGACCTCCGGCGCTAGGTAGCGGGTGCCGAGCCCTGGGATGAGGACTTCAATATTTGTTTCAGTTTGAGAAGTGATTTCTTGAAGGGTATGCGTCAGTGATCGGGCTTCTTGCATCTGCGCATACCGAAAGCCATCTTTTGCTGGGAGCTGAGCTAACGCGGTGATGTCGACATGGAGTTCTTCTAAGGCTTCTAGGTAAGAGCGACGAAGCGAAGAGTCTTCGATCTGGATAAGGTAGTCGTGGTATTGCTCAGGAGGAGGGTTGGTTTTATGAATAGCTTGGACGAAACTCTTCATTAAAGGTTTTAGTTCTTCCTTGGTGTTGCATTGCAAAGCTTCTGCAAATAAATTTATCGCACGACCTTCGAGGACTTTGTCAATACAGTTGTATAGGGGTTTTAGGATGAAGCGGTAGGACATGCACAAAAAGAGTCGTTCATTAGGAGCCAGAGATATGGCTGATGCCGTGTCTTTTTGCTCGCCAGCATCAAGGTGGAGTTGGATTCTCATGGTGTAGAGCTGCTTGAGGGCTTGTTTGATCAGTTTTATGTCTTGAAGAATGCCCATTCGGTTAAGTTTTTGCAGGATTGCTTCGGGAGAAGTTATCTCCATCCTAAAATAGAGTCCACAGTCTGAG
>JAAKFB010000123.1 GCA_011065235.1 Chlamydiota bacterium
CGATAATGCGATCGACATCGAAAAGGCTGAGCAAAACAACCTCAAAGGATTGGATGTTTCCATTCCGCACGGCAAAATCACCGTTTGCACAGGTCCTTCGGGTTCTGGAAAATCGTCGCTCGCTTTTGAGACCGTTTATGCAGAGGGACAGCGCCGCTACACCGAATCGATGTCCGCCTACTCCCGCCAATATGTCAAGCAAATGGCCAAACCAAAAGTCGAAGGGATCGATGGACTTTTAGCATCCATTGCTATCGAACAAAAAAGCCATGCGGGCAATCCCCGCTCCACGATTGGCACGATGACCGAAGCTTACGACTATTTGCGCGTTCTCTTTGCCCATCTCGGTATAGCCTATTGTCCCGAAACGGGAGAAAAAATCCGCTCGATTAGCAAACAGTACGTTCTCGACCGGTTGATGGAGCTTCCCGAAAAAACCAAAGTGCAAATCCTCGCTCCCCTTGAGCTGAAAGAGAGTTTTGAAGCGCTCAAACAGCGCCTCCTCAAAGAGGGCTTCCTGCGGATCCGGGTCAACGGCGAGATCTTCGAGCTCGATGCAGAGATTCCATTCGACAAAAGGCGCAAAAATGAGCTCCTGCTCGTCATCGATCGGCTCGTGGTCGCTCCCCAAGCAAAAAAACGGCTATTCGACGCGATCGACACCGCTGCCAAACTCGCTCAAAATACTCTCGTCGCCCATTTTGATGACAAAGACACTTTCTACAACCTCGCCTTTGCCGTTCCCAGCACAGGAAAATCCTATCCTCCCATCACCCCGCACACATTTTCATTCAACACCCAGCACGGGATGTGCTTTGATTGCACGGGACTTGGATTTCAATTTGGAGCGAACTTGCAAAAGCATCGGGTGATCATGCGGATGAGTCCCTATGCTCTAATGAAAAAGCTGTGGAAAGACTACGCCACGCGCGATGCCCTCGATCTCTTCGAAGAGATGATGGAAGAGCTCGGCATCGATCCCGATTGTCCTTTGGAAAAACTCCCCGCAAAAGACCTCCAAATCATCCTTGCCGGCTCAGACATCCATTTGAAACAAAAAGGCTACAAAGTTCGCTTCAATGGCCTCGGTCCCGTCTTTTCCAAACTCGCAAAATCGGCAACTAATTCCCTCAAACAAGAGCTCTCCCCTTGGGTCGATCAGATCACCTGTCCCACCTGCGAGGGAACCAGGCTCAATCCCCTTGCTCGCAATGTCCGCATCCAAGACTACTCCATCTCCGATGTATGTGCATTGCCGCTCGATCAAGCGCAAACCTTCATTGAAAACATCACCCTAGAGGATCACCTTCTCGATGAGACCCTCTCCCAGCTCAAACGCCGCCTCCACTTTCTCAACTCGATCGGACTCGACTACCTCTCGCTCGACCGCTCTGCACCCACTTTAAGTGGCGGAGAGACCCAGCGGATCCGCCTTGCTCGCCAACTCGGCAGTTGGCTCACCGGCTGTCTCTACGTCCTTGACGAACCCACCATTGGCCTCCACCCCCACAACAACGCTCTTCTAAACTCTTCGCTCAAAAAGCTCTGTGAGCAGGGCAACACCCTCCTTCTCGTCGAGCACGATCCCCTCACAGTGGGAATTGCCGACTACATCCTCGACTTTGGCCCCGCCGCTGGGAAACATGGTGGCGAGATCATGGCGCGCGGCACCCTCCAAGAGATTATCAAAAACCCAAAATCGCTCACCGGCGCCTATCTCAGCGGGAAAAAGAAAATCCCCATCCCCAAAGTCCGGCGCACTTCAAATCACTTTCTCAAGATTGAGAATGCCCATTTGCACAACCTCAAACACATCACCCTCGATATTCCGATTGGCATCATCACCTGTCTCACCGGCGTCTCCGGTTCCGGCAAATAGACCCTGGTGAATGATCTTTTGCGACCTGCCACAGCCCAATCTCTTGCGACACGCCAGCGTCCCGACACCGTCGAGTACGCAGGCTCCACCCTTTCTGGATTGAGCGCCTTTGACAAGATGCTCGTGATCGATCAAAACCCCATTGGCCACACCGCTAGATCAGATGTGAGCACCTATGTCGATCTCTCCACACCCATGCGCCGCTTTTTTGCAGAACTGCCCGAAGCAAAAATCCGTGGACTCAAGCCAAAACATTTCAGCTTCAACCACCTCAAAGGGATGTGCACGAAATGTTGGGGCCTCGGCAAGCGGAAAGTCGAAATGCAATTCCTACCCCCCATTCGCGTCCTGTGCGATTCGTGCCTGGGCTACCGCCTCAAACCCCTAAGTCTTCAGGTGAAAACCAAAGGGCGCCATCTCGGCCAGCTCCTCCAATTGACCGTGGAAGAAGCCCTTACCCAGATCCCACCCATTCCCAAAGTCCTCCGGATCCTTGAAACCCTCACCTCAGTCGGCCTCGGCTACCTCCAACTCGGCCAAGAGATCACCACCCTCTCTGGTGGGGAAGCGCAACGCTTGCGCCTAGCCCGTGAGCTCTCCAAACGCTCTACCGGAAAAACCCTCTATCTCTTCGACGAACCGACCATCGGCCTGCACAGCGAGGATATCCTCAAGCTTCTCAAGATCTTCCACACCCTCGTCGACAAAGGCAACACCGTGGTCATCATCGAGCACAACCTCGACATCATCTCCAATGCCGACTACCTGATCGATCTCGGTCCCGAAGCGGGCCAGCGGGGCGGTGAAATCGTCACCACAGGCCCACCCGAAGAAGTGGCCAAGCACCCCACCTCCTACACAGCGAAATATTTGACCCAAATGAAAGGTTCAAAAATGGTAAATGTTCACCTATAGGCTTAAATGCCAAGAGATGGAGCGATTGAGGGTGGAGGCTGCTTTCGGTAGAAAGCTATGATGGCATCCTCTAAAAACTGCAGGGGTCGTTTCTGGTTTTTTTTGAGCGTCTCCACTACTGACGTTATCCTTTCTACGAACTTCTGCCCTCGCTCGCTTCTGGTCCCATAGCTTTTCTTTCTCCAAAGTACGAGCTTTCTCAGATCCCTTTCTGCCATGTTGTTCGTCGGGTCCATTCCTTCTATGGATCGGAAGGTCCAGAGGCGCTCGAACTCATCGCTAAGGCGTTCACAAAGCCCCGATAGATCATCACTTCCAAGGGCTAAGCCGTCTATGAGGTATTCGCTCAACCGATGCTTGGAGTGGCGGAGATAGCCGCTGTATTGGGACTTGGAGATTTTCTCTTCCCCCCATTTCGTATGGGTTTTACAGATCTTGCACAGCTCGTCTGCGATCTGTTTCCCTATTCCACCATCCTCTCCGTCTCTTTCGCTGTATGCGTGGAAGTCTCTGATGAGATGGGCCAAGCAGTACTGTCTTGGACCATCTAGCACGTTGTACACGCCGTATCTGTCCGTTACCGCTGGACGATCTGTAAATTTACCGATCATTTTGAACAGGGCCTCTCTACTCCGGTGAGGATCGATTCGGTAGTATGCTGCTCTTTTGGTTGTTCCTATCCAGGCGTATTGTCTTTTGCCGCTATTTCTCCAAGAGGTCTCATCAAAATATCTGCATAGATGTCCCTCGATGACATACTGAGAGATTTTTCCATAAATCGCGTCTAAAGCGCTTGATACGTTCTCTTCTACATTGATCACAGAACCTTCGGATAGGTCTATATCATATAGATCTTTGACTAGAGTGATCGCCTCTCGTTTCGCTAGATGAAAGCGTCCCGTTAGACAGACTACAAAGGCCATCAGCTTGGGACCAAATGCAGAAAAAGGGATGCCTTCTGGAAGTTTTCCCATTGACCGGCGGTTGCAATCTTTGCATTTGTACTTTAAGCAATCGAACTGCGTTACGATTGCTTGGATTTCTGGCAGCTCTACTTGCTGCCAAGAGAATGGAGCGTCTGATAGTTGTTGGAGTTTGTTTGAATTGCAGTGGGGACAACATCTTCTTTTGCAGGATACTTGATGATTGACTCGGTCTTGTGGGTAAGGTGCTCGAGAGCGCCCCAAGTGGGATTTTCTTTTTTTGCGCTTTTTGTCAGGTGCATTCGACTTTTGATCTGTCGATGGGGGCTTAGAGCTATTTTTTGAGGTTTTGTTGAGTTGCTCTTCGAGCTTGGCAATCCGTTCCAGAGCAAGCTTGAGTAACCCTGCCATTTTTCCGAGTTTAGCTTCTGCTGTTGAAAGCTGTGTTTTGGTTGTAGCGAGTTCAGCTTCTAATTGTTCATAGGTAGGTTTCATGCCTATTCATGATAAAAAATTTATTTTTTAGTTCAAGTAATTTCTGGGGAGGTGAACATTTACAACAAACTCACCAAACTTCCTCCTGAAATCGGAAAGTTGATTAAGTTAAGATGTTTCCACGCTTCAGACAACCAAATCACCAAACTTTCTCCTGAAATCGGAAAGTTGATTCAGTTACTAACTCTCAACCTTTCAAACAATAAGCTCGCCTCCATTCCTCCTGAAATCGGTCTATTGACTCAGTTAGACTGGCTCAACCTTGAAAACAACAAAATCTCCTTTGTTTCTCCTGAGATTGGTCGATTGACTGAATTGAAATGGCTATATCTTAACGACAACAAACTCTCCTTCATTCCCTATCAAATCGGGCAATTGACACAACTACGAGGATTCCAACTTAGCAATAACAAACTTGGCTTCCTTCCCTCTGGAATCGGGAATTTGACTCGGTTAAAAAGCCTCGGTATAGCCTACAACCAACTCCGCACCCTTCCTCCTGAAATCGGTCTATTGACTCGGTTGGAAAAGTTCGTCCTTAGCGACGAACAACTCACTCCTCTTCCTCTTCCTTCTGAAATCGAGAAATTGATCCCATTGTCTGAGCACGATCTCTCAATTTCTGATGAAAAGAAGCGAAAAAGGGATACATACGAAAGCAACTAATCCCCCTCTCACAGAGAATTTCTTCTCTATTTTACACATCTGAATTGATGAATTGGAATTTTGCCAAAATCGGAGCCCTGAATTTTGAAGCTTCGAAGCAGCTCATATTCAAGAATATGAGCGATGGAGAAGATTCAAAAGGCACGGATTTCCGATGAAGGGAAAAACCAATTCTTCTTTAATGATGTTTATATAACTGCCTAAAACTAAATTGCTTAATTAATTATCAATAATTCATATTTTTTAATTGATTTTTTAATAACTAATTTGATATAATTAAACTTTATTAATAATAAAAATAGGTGTATTTATGACAAATATTACAAGCATAACGGATAGCCTTCCCAATGAAGTCCTAACCGAGGTTGCATCACATTTAGACATCCCTGATTTAGCTAGCTTAGGATCCACCAATTCACACTTTTCCGCGATCACCAAAGATCCTTCTATCTGGCGCGCAATTGCAGAACAAATCAATTGCCCCATCACTCAAGAAAGAGATGCGCGTGATCAAGTTCAATCTTTCGTTGTAGATTTACGCGAAAGAATCCGCACAGTACGAAAACTTTTCAAATTAACAACCACAATTTTTAGCAACTATAGACTTTTTCAACAAAATTTGTTATGAATCACTTATCGTTGAATTCGTACCTAAAAGTGACTCGCAAGTCCAAAAACTTTTATTAACCAGAGAAGATATTTTCCCTGATTATACGCAACAAAAGTTTGAGAACAAATTTAAAATATATTTCGAGATAAAAAATTCTGTGAAGATCAAAAATTCCGATAGAATTTTGTATCTGATGAAAAAGAAACAAAACTAAAGATGAAGAAGTCTTTTGTCATTCACCCTTTTTTGTAATTA
>JAAKFB010000124.1 GCA_011065235.1 Chlamydiota bacterium
TTCCCATTGCTTTCCAATGAGTTCAATCACGCGGCCCACAACCGGGTGGAAAGAGCGGGAACCAATCACGCCAATGCCAGAAGTGATATTGCGACCAGCAAATGGGGGATGAGGAGTTTCGAGGCCACAATAAAAATCATATCCCCGATGAAGAGGAGCAAAGGTCTGCAGACAGTTGGCATCGTGATCGACGTAGACACCACCCTCTTGATAGAGAATTTCGAAGCGCAGGACATCCGACTTTTCACCCCAATTCTCAGACTGTTCATAGCAATGGCACAAAAATAAGAAGGGAAAGTCATCAACTTTGCAAACTTCCATCGAGTTGCAGGGAGGAAGGCGATCGCGATCTGTCCAGAATTTGACTGTCCAATCGGGGTGATGCGCAATCCAGCTGCGGACATTTTCTACCGATTCCGGGGGAAAAGGGCGTGGCCCCAACCAGATAAAATGGACCACTTTAGGAATTTTGAACTCTCCCACTTCAATAAAGCGACGGTGCTTATTCCTTTCGTAGAGCTTCTCGAATTTTTCTAAAGCAAAAACATCATCGGTTTTAGATACATGGATCCAGTGTTCCGTTTCATTTCCCATCAATTTGAGAAATTCACTCCCTTGAATGGAAAAGCAAAATGATAGAATAAATAAAATGACGCACCGTCTCATCTGGCCTCTCTCCTAGCTCCGCGAGCATAAAGAACTAAAATAAAACACGCAAAGAAGCTAACCCCAGCTAAAAATAGCGTAATGACGACAGCTTCATCATCATTTTTGACCATTTCTGTGAATTGTCTTTGGACCTTTTTTTCAAATTTTGAGGGATTATGAGACCACATGGCTTCGTGATAATGGACCGCATAAGAGGACGCTTTTCGATAACGCTCACTAAAATAGAAAGAGGGAAACACGACATCTACATTGTCTTTTTTCCCAATCTCCCGGTCAATTCCTTCAGAAAGAGCCCAAAATGTCCGATGCAGCACCCTGTTAGCCAAGGCCACTTCCGACTGCCCTGGATAATTTTGCTCCAATTCATACCAGTGATTCTTTAGCCAATGAATAGATTCTTCCAGAATCGGGTGCTTGGGTTTTGCGGCAATGATATGCGTGCCTGGGATAACAGAAGAACTGAGAACCGAGGGGCCTAGCTTTTCAAGGCCGCAATAAAAATCAAATTGAGAGTTCAATTCGTCAAAGGCCTTGAAAGGAACACAATCATGATCTACATAAATCCCCCCCTCATTCCACAAGATTTCGTATGCGAGGATTTTGGCTTTTTCTCCAAAATTGATCGAATCATCAAATTCATTTTGCAGCATGTGCATGGAAAACTTGGAAATGAAACATTTTTTCATTTTTTCTATAGGACAATCCCGGTCAATATCTGTCCAAAATTTCAATTTCCAATTGGGATGGAGGCTTTTCCATTTCTCCAACCGTTCAATTGAAGATTGGGGAAAAGGTTGAGGCCCTAACCAGATAAAATGGATGGTCTTAGGGATTCGATTCGATTCAGACTTGCAACGGCAAGCCTGTTTTTGAAAAAGATCAGAAAAAAATTGAATACGCTGAATGTCTTCTGGAGTCTGAACATATTTCCATCCGGGGGTCTCTTTCCCCATCAAAATTTCGAAATCTTCCTGCATAGAAAAAGCCACGAGAGGAACAGCTAACAGAAATAACAAAATTTTCTTCATGGATCAATTGTTCAATCTCTGCTCAATTTCGTCAACTTTTCGCTGCTCAAATTTTTTTTTCCTTTGATAAAAATTCAAAAAAAGCCAAAACTACCTCTTCATGACGAAAAAGCTCATCATTGTCGAGTCACCGGCAAAAATTAAAACTCTAAAAAAATTCTTGGGCTCAGGCTATACCTTTGCCTCTTCCGTTGGCCATATCCGCGATCTGCCACAAAGGGGATTCGGAATTGATACGGAAAATGACTTTGAACCGGAGTATACCCTTCTCCCCGATAAAAAAGAGGTCATCAGCAATCTCAAAAAACAAGCCAAAAACGCCGATATTGTCTATCTCTCTCCTGACCCTGACCGCGAGGGAGAAGCCATTGCATGGCACATTGCAGCTATTTTACCTAAAGGCACCCCTTATAAACGGGTCACATTCAATGCGATCACCAAAGATGCTGTCAATGAAGCACTCAAGCATCCCCGTGAAATTGATCAAGCTCTCGTCGATGCCCAACAAGCCCGTCGTCTTCTCGATCGGATCGTTGGATACAAAATCTCCCCTATCTTAACCAAACGGGTTCAAGGCGCGCGCGATGGAGGACTTTCTGCTGGGCGCGTACAATCTGTCGCTCTTAAACTCGTCGTCGATCGTGAAAAGGAAGTAGACGCCTTTATCCCCATTGAATATTGGAATATCGCCTCCGAGCTTCAAACCAAAAAAGAAGAGCCTCCTTTCTGGGCATCTCTATATAGCGTCGATGGCAAACGGGTTGACAAAATAGCTTCCGACACCAAAAAAATCTTCACGATTCCCGACAAAGCAACTGCGGATCAAATTGTTGCCCGTCTTGAAAAAAGCACTTATAAAATTGCAAAAATCGAAAAGAAGGAAAAAAAACGGCATCCAGTCCCTCCCTTCATCACCTCGACATTGCAACAAGAAGCCAGTCGCCATTTTGGATTTTCCGCTGCTCGCACCATGAATATCGCCCAAGGACTTTACGAAGGGATCGATATGGGCAAACAGGGGACTGAAGGCCTCATCACCTACATGCGTACCGACTCTGTTCGCATTGAGCCCGAAGCGATTAACGCTGCTCGCTCACTCATCAACAAAAAATATGGTGTCGAATACCTTCCCGAAAAAGGGCGGCAGTACACCACCAAAAAAGCAGCGCAAGACGCCCATGAAACGATCCGACCCACAAATTTGAGCCATCCACCAGAATCGATCAAAGACTCGCTCACTCCCGACCAATACAAACTCTATCTTCTTATTTGGCGCCGATTTATTGCCTCGCAAATGACTCCTGCCATTTACGATACAATTTCTTGTGACATCCATACTGATCAAAGCATCGTCCTACGCACCACCGGCTCAACTATTAAATTCTTGGGCTTTCTCGCCGTCTATGAAGAAAAAATCGATCAAAGTGAAGCTCCAGAGAGCAAAAAAGGGACTCAAGACAAACTCCTCCCTTTTCTAGCAGAAGGCCAAAATCTCAACCTCAAGCTGTTGAGTAGTGAACAGTCCTTCACTAGACCGCCGCCGCGCTACACAGAAGCCTCTCTTGTGAAAGAACTCGAAAAAATCGGCATTGGACGCCCCTCCACCTATGCGGCGATCATGAATAAAATCCAAAGCCGCGACTACACCTCCAAAGAAAAGGGGACCCTCAAGCCCACAGAGCTTGGGCGCGTCATCGCCCAGATGCTGGAAAGCAACTTCCAAATGATCATGGACATCGGCTTTACAGCTGCGATGGAAGATGAACTCGAGCGGGTTGCTGAAAACAAGAAAAATTGGAAAGAGCTGATCAAAGAGTTTTGGACCCACTTTATTCCTTTTGTGGAAACCGCAGAAAAAGAGGCCCATGTTCCCAAAGAGATGACCGATATTGATTGTCCCAAGTGCGGAAAAAAACTCCAAAAAATCTGGTCCAGACGCAAGTATTTCTATGGATGTAGCGGCTACCCTGAATGCGATTACACCACCCCCATCGAAGCACTCACCTTCAATAAAGAAGATTACGCCCCTGGATTCGATTGGGATCAAAAATGTCCCAAATGCAAAAACGATATGACCTTGCGCTTTGGGAAATTTGGCCCCTTCTTAGGGTGCTCCAAATACCCCGACTGCAATGGAATCATCAATATTCCCAATAAAGACGACATTCCCTCTGAAGATATGCCTACATGCCCTGCCCGCGGATGCGATGGGAAAATGACCTCTCGCCGCTCTCGCTTTGGCAAAGTGTTCTATTCTTGCACGAACTACCCCGATTGCGACGTGATCATCAACGAACTCGACAAGCTCGATGAAAAGTATCCGGATCATCCCAAAACTCCCTACGTTCGAAAAACCCCAGCTCGCAAGAAAAAAGGTGCCAAGAAAAAATCCGCCGCCAAAAAGAAAACCGCTACAAAGCGGGTCCAACCCAAAAAGACCCTATCCAAAGAGCTCGCTGCTATCACTGGAGAGAGCGAACTTTCTCGTCCCGATACAACCAAGAAGCTCTGGGAATACATCAAAAAGCATGATCTCCAAGATCCCAAGAACAAGCGGATGATCGTTCCGGACGCCAAGCTTGCCAAGGTTCTCGGCAAGGATCCCATTGACATGATGAAACTCGCCGGCGCCCTCACTAAGCACCTTTCCTAAATTTTTTTCGAAAATATTGAATAAAAAATGAAGAAGAATAAAAGCGGCACTGCGTGTCTTGAGCTGCGATCGCTTTGCCAAATCGGATCCTACGCGAGAACGCCCCGTGTGAAACACTGCGTGGCGCCTCGCACGGACCGCTTTTGCTTTGCGCTAGCAGCCATCGACTGCAACTGCACAAAAAGATGACTCCGTCTCTTTTTGTAGCGGTTGCAGACCACTCAAAAAATGATTCCGTTAAACGATCATTCTTTACGGGCCCTAAGCACCTTTCCTAAATTTCAAAGATAAGTAAATCTTCAGCAAATTTGTAGTCAATGAATGCACATTCTGCGGTATTGACGTATCCTTTTTCTTCGTGAGAAAGATTATATAATTCTTTTACACCCTTGGATATCGCTAGGTCACAGACGTATTGTACGGTCTCTCGTTCGCCGTCGTCAAAAATTGTAAGATCAGGAACAACTAGAGCTTCGTAGGTATGATTCTCGTTTTCCTTGAGATATCCCCTATTTACTAAACTATTGTAAATCGTACGGTATTGATCTGGACAAGGCCCATACTTTAGTGGTGTATAGCGAGCGCCAGTTATGCTTGTTCCGTATTTTTTGAAGTGGAGAAAATCTGCATAAAAATGAAGCTTATTTAAATAAATAATAGACTCTTTTGTTTTCTCAACAAGATATAGAGCTACATTTCTGAATATTTGCAAATTAAATTTTCTATTCCCACTAAAGGAGTCTTCTTTATGGCTCTTCCAATAAATATCTAGAAAATTTGTTTCCGCACAGGCTTCATCACATTTAATACGAATATGCTCGTCTTGGCTAGCATCCTGAATATAATATGTTTCCCACCTCTTAATACTCGCTTCCCCAACGCTTAAATACCTAGCAAAAGCTGCTTGGGACATACCAAGCTTTCCTCTGTAATCAACAATTTGTGAAGAGATCAATAATTTATTTAGTTCCCTGTATTTATCTGCTGCAGCCTTTCGCAAAACATTCATTTGTTGAGCATCGAGTAGCGGAGATTTGCAATTCTCACAAACTTTGCATTCGAGAACCACTTCAACGACTTGTTCTTTCACTTCAGGTCTGAAGCGCACTTGTTGATCTATGAAATTCTCGCAACCACATTTTAGACAATTCATCTTATTGACGGCGTGGAGACCCATTCCTTCAGGGATGGGAGGAAACGCCGCTCCATTTTTAAAAGTTGCAAATAAAAAGTTTTATGAGTATCTTTGCGCCTGTGAAACGAACGATTTCTCTTAAACTCAAGTTTTCTGAAGAAGATTACCAAGTTCTTTGTGAAATGCAAAGAACCTT
>JAAKFB010000125.1 GCA_011065235.1 Chlamydiota bacterium
CGCGATTTTATGGTTTTTCACGATAAGCATGATTAAATAGTGCGATCTGGGCTGTCTGGTTTGGAGCGTATTCGATAGATGCTACTTTTGCGGGAATATTTCCTTTATCTCGAATGAAGTCAATGCTGCGATAAAACCGCTTATGGCCTCCCCCGCGATGGCGACATGTCACATGGCCATGGTGATTGCGGCCATTGGTTCGTTTTTTGCTTGCAAGTAGAGGCTTATGAGGTTTAGATGTTTTTCTTCCCTCTCGCGTTAGCTCATTGTTGCTTGGCAAAACCAGCCAGCGCTGTCCCGGTGTAGTCGGTCGAAATTTCTTTGTCATAATTTACCTTAAGCGCTTGTCTCCAGAAGATCGTCCTTATCAAGGGTCACAACAGCTTTCTTAAACCCTGGTTTGAAGCCGAGTCTTCCACGAACACGTTTCTTTTTCGGCTTAATGGAGATGGTATTTACAGATTTTACTTTGATATTCTTTTCTGCGTAAATCTGCTCAATAGCTTGAGCGATTTCTCGTTTATTTGCCTTTTTTTCCACTAGGAATACGTATTTAGGCAGGACACAACGGGAAACAGAGAGATTGCTCGTATTGTCTTTAAGATCTTCTAGAATACGGCTTTTTTCAGTCACATAGCGAGATTTGATGATGTCATAAGGAGTTTTCTTGTGCATTATTTCTTCCCTCCTAGTGTCTCTTTGATCTCTTCTACTGCAGAATCCAAAATGATGAGCTCATGAGCAACTGCTAATTCATAGCCATTAAGGTTCGGTACATAGGTGAATTCTACTTTGGGAATATTGCGCAAACTTTTGGTTAAACTCGAGTAGTCTGTATCCCCAGATTCAGCTACAAACATGACTCTTTTCCCTGAAAGTTTGAGGGCTTTGAGGAAATGAGCTAGCGTCTTTGTTTGGGGAGACTTGAGGGCTGAATACTCTAAAATATGGGCATGAGTGTCGATAATTTTTTGGCTGAGCAGGTGGCGGATAGCGAGGCGCCGCTCTTTACGGTTGATCCGCACATGCTGGTCGAATTTAGGTCTCGGAGCGTGCACGCGTCCTCCGCCTTTGAATTGGGGAGATCCCAAAAACCCTTGGCGCGCATTCCCCGTCCCTTTTTGAGCATAGGGTTTGCGTTTTGTATGGCTCACCTCGGAACGTGTCTGAGTACTTGCGGACCATTGACGCTGGTTGGCACGAAGAGCCACGAGATAGTCTTTCATCATCTGTGGGTTGGCGGAAGTCTTGAAAAGGCTATCCTCGATGGATACCTCTCCCTTGTCCTTGCCAGTTAAATCATATTTCTTTAGCGTCGCCACGTTTTCCTCTAACTTTTGCGTTTTGTCGATTTGCGGATATAGACCAGTCCCCCTCGGGACCCGGGAATCGCTCCCTTAACCAAAATCAACTGTCTTTCTTGATCCACTTTGACCACTTGGAGGCATTCTACTGTCATTTGTACATTTCCCATATGACCCGCCATTTTAAGACCAGGAAGGGTGCGGCCAGGGCTCGAGCACATCCCTGTAGATCCAGCAGTCCGATGAAAGCCCGATCCGTGAGCTGCAGGGCCTCCGGAAAATCCATGACGCTTTATCACCCCTTGAAAGCCTTTTCCTTTAGTCACGCCTGTCACATCTACGTAAGGGACTTCTGAAAAATATTCGACTCCGATTTCTTGTCCTACGGTGTATTCTTCTCCCTCAGCAATGCGAGATTCGGCGAGATGTCGTCTTGGCTCTACTTGTGCTTTCGCATAGTGGCCCTTGAGGGGTTTTGTCACATTTCTCAGTTTAGAAGAAGGGACTTTCTGCGCGCCCATTTGAATGGCGGTATATCCATCTTTTTCATTTTTAATTTGAACGATCACATTGGGTTCAGCTTCAATGACTGTGCAGACAATGCTGTCGCCTTTTTCATTGAATATTCGGGTCATCCCCTTCTTTTTTCCCATCAATTTTAGAGACATTTTCTCTTTCCTTTACTATGCGTTTGTCAAATGAGACAAGATCAGCGTACCCAGGTACTTCCTGAGCTCTCGAAACGTTAAAGCGTAGCAAAAATGTTAATTTTCCACCAACGTATTTTTCGCCTCTATTGAAACAGGGGGCTTTTTTTCAGGAATTTCGATAACCTGCTCATGAAAAAAAATTCTTTTAAATGAGATCTTTTTCCTGTCTGCAGTGCTTTTGAGGCCGGTTTTCTTGAGGAGTTCTTTCATAGAGGTTCCAGGCACGCATTGATATTCTCCGGGTGCATTAACAGCTCCCAAAAGTGTGATGGTTATCGAACTTGGAGGCTTATGATCTGTTAATTCTTTTTTAGAGCGAACTTGTGAAAATGCAGAGATCAGGATAATGGTTCCCAAGAATCCGAGTATACCGGTGACAACAATCCATTCACGCAACCAGAGTTTCATGCTTCTTTGGTGTATTTTGTTAAGATAAAACTGAAAACGATGCTGATCAACAAAATGATGAGAAATAAGGTTGGCATCACTAAAAGATTTGTCGGGTGGAGAATAGAGAGAAGAAAGACAAACAGAGTAGTTATCCCCATATTTATAAATTGAATTGTTGAAGAAATATAGGATTTATTGAGTTTTTGTTCCATGGCAATGCTCACTGCATTTGCGTAATAATAAGAACTCCCCACTAAAATAAAAAACATAGGAATGAATAGGGAATAAACGGAAACTTTATTTGAAATGAACAAGAAAAAGGTCACTAGAGATCCCAGCGACATAATCACAATTCCAATTCCAATAAAAACTCTTCTTGGGAGAAGATGAGCCGTTTTTCCACTTAGTATCCCCCCAGAAAGAGCTCCCCAAAAGGTTAAAAAATATAAAACACCAAACACTCCCGGAGAAAGCTTCAAATAATCTATAGCAATAAAGGGGGATTCCGTTGCAAAAAGGTAAATGAGCGAGGTTGACAAAGAGATGAGAATCCCTGGAATCGCAATTCGTGGGTTGGTAAAACAGCTTTTAAACGTTGAAAAGACATAACTCCGATGAATGCTGACCATTGCCTCTGGCTGATCAGGAGGAAGCTTCCGTGCGAGAAAGAAGACAAATACACAATAAAAGAATTGAAATAGGAGAGCACCGAGATATCCCAACCAGGAAACCAGCCATCCTGTCATGAAAACGGAAATCGAAGGCGCCAAAGCAAATGAGGTTATTAAATAGGAAGACATTTTTGCAATTTCTGAGTCTAAGTAACACTTCCCTATATAGGAAAAAGCCATTTTCAACCCGATACTCATACTGAAACCTAAGAGAAACCGGAAGATATGAAATAGCCCAAGGGAATGGAGGGGAACGGGCAGAAAACAAAGAGCTGCAAAAAACATCGAAATGACAAGCGCCACTAAAGTGACCTTCCGATTACCAAAATGTGCCCCTAAGGGTCCATAAGGAAGCAGTCCAATGGCATATCCGGCTAAAAACCACATTATCAAGTGCTGAACATCTCCTTCTGAAACCCTAAAAATGGTCGCAAATTCCGGAAGTGCAGGAGTAATGCAAATAGTTCCAACACCTGCAAATGAGGCAAGAAAAAGAAGAATGATCAGCTTAGGCTTTTGCGGTATTGTGATAACATTGCTCCTTGGGTGTAGAGAACACGATAATAGCAGCTAAATTTCCAAAGAACAAGACGACTGAATAGTAGAAAAGACTGTCGACGATGGCAAAGAGCTCCGCTCCTCCAATGAGTGCATGAGCCGCGCCTAAAACTCCCCAACCAGCAAGGCAAGTGAAGAAGGCGATTTTAAGGATGTTTTTGAGTTGGTCCAAGGCAATCTCGTCTTTTACGACAGGATCTTTCACGCGATAATAGGCTTCTACTCCTCGGTTGAGTTCGCTCCATGTATCCCATGCTTTGACACTCGATGTGATGCCACTCCCTACAAATCCCAAACTGTTCAAATAAGGAGCAACTGCGCCCAATGTGATGATGCCAACTTGACACGTCCAGGAAAAGATCATCGAAATTCCTGAAACCATTGAGCAAGAGGTTGTGAAGACCTCTTTATTTGCTTTATAGATTTTTTCTGCTTTTTGCGTTGACTCGGGGAGTTGGGAGGCTCCCTCCTTCCTTTTAAGGGCAGATGTCCAGTTATAAACGCTCAGACCACACCAAGCACCCCAAAATCCTCCCTCGAGAATCTTGTCGCTTTGATGCTTAAAAAAATCTCCTATCGCTTGAATTGCCATGGGTATCGGTCAAAAAATCTTCAGTTCTTTATCCCAATGGTCAATCATTTTGTCATAAAAATAGGTGACAAATTCAAGCATCAACCATGCAGAGCCAAGCCCAATCATCACAACAGGATTAAAGATAAATCCTTGCGCCATGCTTGAAAATAAAATGGAAATGAGACAAATCGACGCCATCGCAATCATCGTAACATTTTGCAGAACGCTGAGATACGCATGCTGGACTTTATGTTTGAGGATGTTTTTATACTCCAGATTTTTCGTCTCGTCGATTTCTTTGTTCAGAGTTTCCGCACGTCCGATTTGCCAGAAAAAGCCCCCTCCACCTAATAGAAAGAGCGCTCCCCAAAAAGCAGTTAATACTGGTTTCATCGCTTTGCCGATGTGATAAATCTTGGAAGCATCGAGGAACTGCACCGATTCGCTCCCTTGAACAACGCACAACAGTGCACTGCTGATCACGCGGCGGGTTGCATCGGGATCATCGGAATTTGACCAGTGTTGAATCTCACGACGCATTGTATTTAACTCACTGAAAAACCCAGGCACTGCAAGACCTTGTTTTACCAGTTCCAACTCCCCACTGGTTTTTTTTGCAAATGACTGATTAATCTCCAGATGGGCCATCCAATCAAATGCATTGATGATGGCTTCTAGGGTGTCTTTTGCCCCGGATCGGGTGGTCACATAGCTTCCGATCTCATCAGTTAATGTACTTGGTCGAATCCATTCGGATACTTTAGATACTGACATATGCTCACCTTTAGTTGATTTTTTTGCCTAAATTCTCGTGATAGTACTCCAGAATTCCAAAGACAACGGTTGTTGCAGAACACGCTGTAAACCATACCGGTGCAAATACAACTTGGGAAAAGACGGAAAGGGTTATCATGACTCCAATCGCCACATAGGCTACTTGAGAAACGAGTTTAAGAAGAGCTTGGGTGACTTTTTCACGTTTAATTTTGTAAACATCGCCTTGATATTTTGAAAGATCGGTTGTGGCGATTTGGAAGTTTTCCACCAGGTTCCAGCCCATTCCTAAAAAGAGAGCCCCTCCGTTGATTCCCTTCAAAAGCTCAATAGAAGGCTTGGGAATATAGAGGACCGCTTTTGATAAGAATTCAAACGCGTCCCAAATGGGGTTCACACAGTTGTTTAATTCGCGAAGCACATCGGTGAATCGAACGATTCTTTTATCTTTAGAGTGTTTTGGCGTGATTTCTCTTCCTTCCCACCAATCCGCAAACTTATGGCGTGTTTTATTGGTGTTACTGATGAATTCGAAAGGGGCTCGAGAGAGTTTGACCAGATTTGCATGGTGGCGGGTTTCATGCCAAGCCTTGTCCTTGTCCGTAATGAAACCACACTCTTTCATGACGTCAATAAATACATAGACAGCCTTAGCCGCAGAATGGGGTTTCTCCTACACGTAGCCAGCAGTTACGTCCAC
>JAAKFB010000126.1 GCA_011065235.1 Chlamydiota bacterium
CATCCAAGGATTAACTATGTCATTTAGAACCTAAGTGTGACTCATGGGATTTTCTGGAGAAATTTATCAACTCACCTACCAAGCGCTTCTGTTGATTTTGATCTTGTCTGGACCCCCGATTTTGATTAGCACGATGCTCGGCCTTTTCGTTGCCGTCTTCCAAGCCGCCACGCAAATTCAAGAACAGACCCTCTCTTTCATGGTCAAGCTCTTTGCCGTCATTTTTACCCTCATCTTCATGGGGGGATGGCTCGGCGCACAGATCCTGCAGTTCGCCACAAATATCTTCCAAAATTTCGCTAAGTGGTCTATCACTTAAATGAGCTCACCAACCTCAGACTATCTCAGTTTTTTTCTCAGTCAGCCACGGATCGACCCCATGGCCCTGATCACGATTTTCTTTTTGGGATTGTTTCGGATTGCCCCGATTGTGGCAATTGCTCCTTTCTTGGGTGCGAAACTTCCAGGCGCAGTAAAAATGGGTCTTGCGATCTCCCTTACGGTTCTCTTCATTCCCGAACTCATCGAGACCTCCAAATCCCAATTTTCCTTCAACATGGCCTTTGTGGGCTATGGGCTCAAAGAGCTCTTGATGGGGAGCATACTAGCCTTCTTTGCAACGATCCCCTTTTACATTGCAGAAGGCGCAGGATCATTGATCGATTTCATGCGGGGATCATCTTCATTGCAAGTCACCAACCCCGTCATGCAGACGCAAACATCCTCTATTGGAGTGATGTTCAACTACGTTTTGATCGTCATCTTTTTTCAAATCGGCGGGCCTCTCTTTTTTTTTGATGCAGTCGCTGAATCCTTCCGCATCCTTCCCATTGATAAAATGATCCCCTCCGCGTTTTTCAATCTGAGTTTGCCCTTTTGGAAGACGGTGATGGGACTCATGACGCGCATCCTCGCCATTTCCATTCAGCTCGCCGCTCCTTCACTCGTCTCTATCCTCATGGCCGAGATGTTCCTCGGCATTGCCAACCGCCTCGCCCCGCAGGTCCAAATTGTTTTCCTCGGGATGTCGCTCAAGTCGCTACGTGGGTTGGGGATGCTTTGGGCGGCGTGGTTTTTCATTTTGCAACAGATGTCGAAGCAATCTCTCATCTGGATCAAACATATCGACGACATCCTCCGGTCAATGAGCATGTAGCCATTTTTACGTGCCCGTGCCCGCGTGCGTGCCCGCGTGCGTGCCCGACTTGAATTAAACGGTCTTTCCTCTTAGAATCATGTCTCTTTACAAGGGGAAATTCTTATGCGAATGCTTTTACCGATAACTGCGATGATTGCAAGTTCAACTCTACTTCTTGCCGATGATGAAGCGCGCATGCGCAATTTAGAAAATCGGCTCACATCTCTAGAGTGTAGCCAAGACCGTTGCTGCGTGATCAATCCCCCCGCACGCCCCTACCCAGCGGAATGTTGGGGTTTCTATGTCACAGTCGATCCCCTCATCTGGCAAGCCCACGTAGGTGGCCTTCCTCTCGCCACACAAACGAGTGGAAGCACCAACTTCTTCAACAATGTAGGCTCAAGCCGTGTCAAAAATCTCAAGTTCGATTGGGATTGGGGATTTCGTATCGGACTAGGGGTCAACACCACACATGATGCCTGGGATGTTCTTCTCCAATGGACCTATTGGAACCCCGATGGAAGACGAAACTTTCGCAGTTCCTCCGATTCAACCAATTTTCCCCATGTCGGACATCCCGCACGCACTTTCAATCAGACAGCTGGCCAAGTAGATGGCGATTGGAAAATGCACTATAACGTTCTCGATCTCGAAAATGGACGAGAATTCTACGTGAGTAAATTCCTATCTTTGCGCCCCCATGCGGGATTCAGAACACTTTGGATCGAGCAAGACTACGATGTCGCCTATACCGAGCTCTCCCCCACCACAAATCCCGTTTTGCCCACCAACCGACACGACATCGACCAAAATGATCGTTTCTGGGGACTTGGCATCCGCGGTGGAATTGATACGCAATGGGGAGTCTGCTGGGGCTGGTCTCTTTTTTCTAATTATGCCGGAAGTCTTCTCTATTCCTATCATAAAGTCCATCACCGAGAAAAAGGGGATCCAGTCGATGCCAATACCACCCTGCGCGTCGATGATTTCCATCACGTGGGCTCTGCCATCTTCGACATGCAAATCGGAGTCCGCTGGGACTGGCTATCCTGCGATTGCTGTTATCACCTCGGACTCGATCTTGGCTGGGAACACCACTGGCATCCAGGGCAAAACCAGTTTCTCTTCTTTGTTGATGATGGAATGGACGGGAAGTTTGTGACGAACCAGGGTGATCTTGGAATTCAGGGGTTTTTCTTTCGCGCCCGTTTTGACTTCTAGGTTTTTTCGATATTTCTGAAAGAAATATCGAATTAAGAAGGGAAAATTTCTAAAACAGCACTTCGTGTCTTGAGCTGCGATCGCTTTGCCAAATCGGCTCCTACACGAGAGCGCTCCGTGTGAAACACTGTGGCGCTTCGCACGGACCGATTTTGCTGTGCGCTAGCAGCCGTCGACTGCAACTGCCGTTGCAGACCTTTTCAAAACAAATGACCCAACCCAAATACTTTGACTTTAAGTCCTTAAATAAGACAGAATTTTGTTTCTTCAAAGAGGAGGATCAAATGTCTGTAAGTTCTGTAACAGGATCATTAAACTCCCCCGTGCAAACTCCACAACTCTCTGCAATACAATCTTTCAGAGCCGGAGTGCAAGCCTTTGACCAACAAAGATATTCTGATGCCGTGGATCATTTAAAACTAGCCGAGAGTGCCTTTAGCCTTCACGGTTGTAAATCTGTCTTCGAACATTTTAATTGCACCATCATATTATCTCATTGTTTGTATCGCTTAGGAGAAACTGTTGAAGCCTTAGATTTTTATAGAAAAAGTTTAGATTTTTATAAAAAATCGCCGTCTGATTTTTCGACTGAACCTATGGACCAGCGACATACACAGCTATGCAAATTTCTTGATAAACAAAAACAATTCAATGAACTTGTAATAGTTTTAGAATTGTTTCATCAAATACATGAAGGACTTGGCAGGGATCCACACTCATCTCTTTTTTGGTTAGCATATTCCCAAGAAAATTTATTAGATTATCAAAAAGCAATTGAGGCTTATCAAAAACTTAAGCTCGCTTTCCCTGAGGAAGCTTATCAAATAGCTTACTTTCTTGGCGGGTGCTATCAAAAGCTACAAAACTATTGCCAAGCCATCAATTGCTACGAAGAAGCAATTAATTCTACTCGGAACCGTTATTTGTTGGCACATCCTAATGAACCACTGAATAAACAAAATTTCGAGCCTAAAATCAAGAACATTAGGCAAGCAATTCAACACTGCGAGCAAATGCAAGCTCAGAACTCCTGCATAATTGTGTAGCCTTTTGAATAGGTCTGCAACGGCAGTTGCAGTCGATAGTCAGCTCAAGACGCGAAGCGCCGTATTAGAGATCTTTCATTTTTAATTCGATATTTCTGAAAGAAATATCGATTGATTCTTTTGTAGAATTTGCGGCAGCAAATACTACAAAAAACTACCTCAAAACCATCAAAGCCTTCTCAAGCGCAACAACAAGCTGATCGACCTCTTCGAAAACATTAAAAGGCGCAAACGAGACCCGACATGTACCGGCCACGCCAAAGCGGCTCAGAAGCGGTTGCGCGCAGTGATGTCCCGTGCGGATGGCAATCCCCTCGAGGTCCAAAAAGGTCCCCAGATCGAGATGATGAATCCCCTCAATCACAAATGCGATAATGCTCGACTTCTCCTTTGCGGTTCCGATGATACGCAAACCTTCGATGGTGAGAAGCCTCTCAGTTGCATAGGTGAGCAACTCGTGCTCCCAATGGCGAATAGTATTGACACCTAGAGACTCGATGTAATCGATAGCAGCGCCAAGGGCGATAGCTTCGGCAATGGGCGGCGTTCCCGCTTCGAACCTGAGCGGGGGTTTTGCAAAGGCAGTTTTCTCGAGAGTGACGGTTTCGATCATGTCGCCTCCACCTTGGAGCGGAGAGAGCATATCGAGCAGATCGTATTTTCCATAGAGAACACCAATGCCCGTCGGACCAAATGCTTTGTGTCCAGATAGGGCTAGGTAATCAACATCGAGCGCTTGCACATCGAGGGGAAAGTGGGCTGTACTTTGTGCTGCATCGACGAGGACTTTTGCCCCATGGGCATGCGCCATTTGGATGATGGTGCCAATAGGATTGATGGTCCCAGTGCTATTGGCAATGTGGGCGATTGAGACGAGCGCTGTATTGGGGGTGAGAAGTTTTTCGAAAGCCTCGAGATCAAGTTCGGCATGGTCATTAATCGGGATGTACTTGATTTTGGCTCCTACTAGTTGCCAGGGGACGATGTTAGAGTGGTGCTCCATTTCGGAGAGGATCACCTCTTTGCCACGATATTGGTGTGCGATGAGGTTGATGCCATCTGTCGTTCCACGCGTGAAGACGATCTCATCGGAGCTTTTTGCGTTGAGAAAACGGGCAATTTTCTCGCGAGCCGTGTTGTATTTCTCTGTTGCTTTTGCAGCGAGATGGTAGACGGCGCGATGGACAGTTCCATATTCATGGGCATAGAAATGGGTGAGAGCATCGATGACACACTGGGGCTTTTGGGTCGTCGCAGCAGAGTCGAGGTAGATGAGGGGCTTTCCATGAATTTTTTGCTTGAGAATGGGAAAATCTTTGCGCACTTCTTGTGCAAAGTCGAGCGTCTTCATTTGAGGTATTTCTCCGCAAAATGGAGAACTCGCTGGCGCACGGATTCTTCGGGAATCGACTGCAAAATATCTAAACTGAAGCTCGAAATGAGGAGATTTTTTGCAGATTCTGCATCGATGCCCCGCGTTTTGAGGTAGTGCAGATGATGGGGATTGAGTTGGCTCACGGTAGCACCATGAGAGGCTTTCACATCATCGGCAAAAATCTCGAGATTGGGTTTGCTATTTGCAATCGCCTTGTCGCTCAGGATTAGATTGTGATTCAATTGGTAAGCTTCGGTTTTTTGCGCTTGGCTCTGAACGAAGATTTTCCCTTCAAAGCTCGAGCGGCTAAAATCCATTAAAATATTTTTAAAGAGCTGATTGGACCGGCAATGGGGTGCTGCGTGGTCCATTAAGACGTTGACATGCGCTTGCCGATTGTCACGAAGGAG
Source organism: Chlamydiota bacterium (assembly GCA_011065235.1). Taxonomy (GTDB): domain Bacteria; phylum Chlamydiota; class Chlamydiia; order Chlamydiales; family Rhabdochlamydiaceae; genus Sacchariniichlamydia. The sequence goes on from JAAKFB010000126.1 coordinate 5,191, forward strand.
CGAAATCCCCTTCAAATCAGCTGTCGCATTTTCTCCTATCAAAGAGACGCGAAAATCTTGCCGGATACAGCGCGAACCCGTTGTGCATGTCAGGCTTTTAAAAGTGCTATCTTGTTTGAGGGTAGCGCGCACCGCTTCTAAATACCATCCCTGGGGACAGGGCCTGATAATTCCATATTGTTCGAAATGCGCTCCTTCTTCCAAGACAATATCAAGTACTTGATTTGTCAGATATTCAAAGTCTTTTAAGCAGTGGTGATCATAAATCCATTTGACTTTGGATTCTTTTCCCAAAAAACAATGGATACGAGGATTGTGAATAGCAGCGCGATCATTCGAAATGAGATGTAGACATTGAATCGGGGTGTCGATGACGGTTTTGGGAGGGAAATAGAGAAATATGCCCATCTGAATGAGTGCGATATTGAGCATTGCAAAGGGGTCCTCTTC
>JAAKFB010000127.1 GCA_011065235.1 Chlamydiota bacterium
ACTTTTTGGGACTGAAGGCCTCGAGATATTTGCCCTCGGAGCGATTTATTTAAACAGGAAGGGGTTAAAAACCCCTTCCTGTTTAAATAAATCGCTAGTTCGACCATCGGTCGAACGCCCCAGAGCAAATAGACGAGGCAAGCAGCCTCAAAAAGTTGCAAAGTCGAGGTTACGAGCCCTTAGCTAGTGAGCGTCAGAAGAAGCTCATGGTTCTTTCGCTTGGGATAGGTCTTAAACTCTTTGCAAAGAGCTTCCATTTCATCAAGAGGTACCTTTTCATGGGAAATATTGACCTGAAATTGTGAAATAAGTGTCGGAATCATCCTCAAAGAAATCAGTTTCTTTTTATCCACCTTGATAATGAAAAAAAAGGAACGGTCATTGCGGAGAATGGGATCAACAGCATAGTCATCAACGAGATCTCCCGTATCGTATAGAATCAGCTTTTTTTTATAGATTTCAACTCCCTGGAAAACATGGGCGCTATGACCATGCAGAATATCGACTCCTAGATCGATTAAGGCATGCGCAAAAGAGCGAAAATCTGGCAAGGGTCTCTTTTGCATATTCGGTCCCCAATGCATCGAGAGGATCAAGAGATCAACCTGGGAGCGAAGAGCCGTGATGGAGGGAAGGAGAGATTCCAGGTCACCGACTTCTACAAAATGAGTCCCTGGATGAGAAGTTTTCGCCTTCCAAGTGGGTTCATTATCGGTGCAGCCCAAAAAACCTACTTTGATCCCCTTTTTTTCTATGATGCAGGGGGCTTTCGCATCCGCCAGATCCTTTCCAGCGCCAATGTGAAGGATATGCGCTTGGTCAAGAGTTTGCACGGTTTCTACAAGTCCTTCCTCTGAAAAATCCAGAATATGATTATTCGCGACATTCACAACATGGATAGGTCCTTCTATAAGAACGGAAACTTTTTCGGGATCCGCTTTAAAATTAAAGGTTTTAGTGACGATTGTCTCACTATGTGTCAATGTGGTTTCTAAATTGACCAGATTACAATCCATCTGACGTAGGATGGGATGCAAATTCCCCCATACATAAGAAGGAGGATGCTCGTTTAAATAGGTATTGACAAGGCGACCGATCATGAGATCCCCGCCCAAACCAAGGGTTAAAAAAGAACCTTTTTGCCACGTTTTGAGTTGACTTTCCATCTGCTCCGTATGTGATCCCAACCAAAAGAGTTGTCCACAGGTAGGACAAGACCAAAATTCTTTGATATTTTTTGGAACCTCTTCGGGCAAATCAACGGGAGGGGAAATTTTTTTAAGAAGAGCATTGCATTGGAGACATCTAGAAAAAGGGCTTAACAACCAATTCACAACCGCTTCTTCTTTTAATTGCTCAGCCCATTCATCAAGAGCTTCCCCTCTCAGGCAAATGACCGTTTTTCCCTCCGGGTCGAATTTTTCGAAATCCCGATCTCTTGTGATGAGAAGGCACTCTTCCTCAATCGCTTTTTTAAAGACTTGTCGATCTTGCAAAGGGGTATGGATGATCTCCGTATCGTAGCCGGCAACCCGGAGCCATTTTCCTAACTCTGCACACATTTGGTCGCAAATAAATTTCACACGAGCTCTTTCTGTATTTTACACGTTTCCAAGGATACCAAAGTTTGGTTTTTGCAATAAAATTTAATTTTGCTCTTTGAGAAAATGTCTAGAAATTAGGCCAAATATGCTTTATCTTCATTCCGTAAAAAATTTAGGTTTTATGATGGTTTCAGGTTACATTCATACTCTTGGTGACTCAACTTTAGACAATCTCTATTGGATGCTGCAAAATTTTGATATAAAAGATGCAAAGCTACATTCAGTCGAAGGAGTGCTGCAAACGCTGGCAGATGGATATAAAGTTGTCAGCCATGCTTATGATGGCTTCACCACTCAATCTGTTTTAGAGGGCGATAGAATTGGAGAGGTACTTCCTTCAGGACCAACGAAAGACTCCTACATGAGAGAGAGAAAAGGAAGCCAAGTCGTTCATCCTCTGGCAGACTTAGAACAAAATGTATCAAAAGCGGCTAATACCCCTCACTACATTGTGATTAGTGTAGGGGGGAATGATTTTAGAGCGAACTTTCAAAATCCATGGCGTTTGCTTAAGGATATCCCGGAGATCCAAAAGCGCTATTTGCAAATTGTGGAGAAAGTTAGGAGTATACCAGGGCGGAACGTACAGCCCATTCTCGTGCTGCAATATCGCACGGATGCCAATCATGACCCCTATCTCATTTATCCCCTCTTAGGAATAATTGGAGTTGTTGCGATGATGTTTCACGTGACCTGCTTAGCGCTATTAACAGCTCCTGTTTGGATCATTGCGGGGAAAATTTCGATCTGGAAAGGTGGTCTAGCTTTCTTAACTGGCGCAGTGGGACTCCATCTAAGCCGAAAAAGCATTCCTTTATCCGTGACCAAAGACGTCTTCTTGGGAAAAAAGATTAGCATGGTGACTCTAGGAGCGCTCATGCAATCCTTTTATCAACCGATTTTGGAGCAGGCAAAAAAAGATCGCATTCCTGTTTTGGATTTGTCAAATACATTCCATCCCTACCGAAAGTTATATGAACATGGTATTGAACCCAGTCAGGAAGGGGGTAAATTAATTGCTGAGGGAATCTATCATATTTTGAAACATCATGACTTTAGAAGTGAAAGTATGTTGTATTCTAAATCAAGCAAAAACTCTATCTACACCGGTGTGACAAATAAAAATCCTTCAGCTTGGCGAGTCGCCTACCCACACTAAGGGCCCGTAAAGATGAGAAAAGACCCGGAAAACCCTGCCCTTTGCTTAAGAGGGTGTATATGAATTCATTCCGCTGCCGAAAAAAATCTTGACTTTTGGCAGCAAAAGCAATTCGCATACACCCTCTAAGATAAATCGCGCTCGGCGTGTGAGGGTCAAGATTAAAAGCTTTTTTTTCTAGGTGCTGAAAGGAATCATGATGCAGAGCCCCATGACAACGACAAGAGATAGGGCAAACATTTTGCGCGCCCACACTTGATCATTTTCGCATTTAAAGCCTCGGATACATAGCCAAAGCCAAGCAATACCAAGAAGCGCCACAGCAGCTAGGTACGCATATCCTGTGTATCCAAATATTGTCAGCAGAGATGAAATTGCCATAAAGGCGCAAATATAGAGCAACATGTGGATTTTGGCTTTAGGAACACCCTTTTTAATCGGCAAAATGGGGATCGATGCCGCGGTATAATCCTCGATCCGATAGATCGCGATCGCAAAGAAATGGGGCATTTGCCACATCGCCAACATGACAAAAAAGATTATGGCACCGAGATCAAGCTGATTGCTCACAGCACAATATCCCACAACGGGTGGTACAGCGCCTGCAACACTGCCGATAAGCGTTCCATGAACCGAGCGGTACTTCGAAAAACTATACAAAAACACATAAACGAAGAAACCGAAGAGAGCGATCATGACGGTTAGGAGATTGGCAAAAAAGGCCAATAGATAGACCCCTGCTGCCACGAGAGCGATGGCAAAAAGGATCGCGCGCTGAGATGAGATGATTCCTAATGCGAGCGCTCGGTTTTTTGTCCTATTCATCTTCTTATCATGATCACGATCGATATAGTTATTGAAGACACAGGCAGATGCAATGACAAGTGAGATCCCCATCAGTGTTATGAAAAATAACCAGATGTTGAAATGCCCTTTCGATGCAAGGGCAAACCCACCTGCGGTTGTGATCACATTTCCAAAAATGATGCCGGGTTTCATGAGCAAACAATATGTTTTGGTTGCAAAGGTAAAAGCTGGTATTGAAAGTTTTTCCATATCTTATTTTCCTAAAAATAGAATCCTATGTTAAGCAAAAAGAAAGAACTCAGGAGATTCTTTATGAAAAAAATCCTTTTTTCCCTCATTGCATTGGCCCTCTGCTCCGCCATGGTTTCATGTAACAATAACACTAACGCTACACAAGGCCATAAAGCTAGTTGTAAACACTCTCCAGGCACCTGTGGCTCGAGTTGCGACTGCGGTTCGAGTTGCGGTTGTAAGAGATAGTGTTTATTCACGGTCAGCTGCATTTAACAACTCCCTCTTAGTAGGGATCACATAATGCTTTAAATTGTGCATGATCCACAATGAGCCACCGAGGACAATGATCACAACTAATACCATAAAGAGAAAAGTGACCAAGTTCCAAGGCGGCTTAGACTCCAGGCCTAAGTGGAAGAAAAATACGAGTTGGATGAGAACCTGCGCCGTACCGAGGCCGAGAACCGTCAAGGTTAATGCTGTGCTAGTGAGATGGTATCGCGTGACAAGTCGATAGGCTGCCATCGTCAATAGAAGCGACAAGACGAACCCCAGGACAAGGGGTTTAAAGCTAACGTTCCATCCATGATGTCGATCGAGCATCTTAATTTCCCCCCATCAAATAGACTATAGTAAAGATGAAAACCCATATGATATTTAAGAACTGCCAGAACATCCTTAAACATGTTAGCCTCCTAAGGCTAACAGTCGTGATCCCCTGACGGCAAATGGGAATAATCAGGGCAACGGTCCACAGAAGTGCTAAGAACATATGGGCTCCATAGGTGCCAACGAGAGTAAAGAATGTCGATAGAGATGCATTGTTTGTCCAGCTATTGCCTCCCTCTAAGAATCGATGAAACTCAGTCAGTTCCATCCACATAAAGGCGATTCCTAACAAGAAGGTGATCGCAAACAGGAGGATTGTCCCATTTTTGTTTTTCCGATGGGCAAAGGCTCCCGCAAGTCCGCTTGTAAAGCTGCTGACAAGTAAAATCAGCGTTTGGGTCAAAGCAAAAGGAAGATGGACGAGTTCACCAATAGGAGGTCCTCCAAACGTGTTGCGATGCAACACTAAATAAGTGGCAAAAAGGGTTGCAAACAAGATGAAGTCTGTCACTAGATAGGTCCAAAAACCAAAAACGGTTTTTGAGTAGGTATCGTGATGCGTGTCCGGATAGCTCTCATGAGGAGTTGTTGCAGGATCTGTCATGGTGTCCTCATTTCAATTTTTTCTACTTCACTAGCTGGTACAAAATATTCAGTCTCTTTTTCGAATAGGCGTTTGATAATGAATGCAAGCACCCCAATGGTGCTGATTGCAGCAAGCCAGAACAAGTGCCAAATTAATGAAAAAGTTAAGAAAAAACTACACAATCCAATATAAAAACCCACTGGAGTATTTTTGGGCATATGAATAGCGTGATACTGCCGCTTGGTGGATTCTGATGTTTTTGCATGTTTCATGGCCCAAAAAGCATCCCGCTCGTGAACCTCGGGAGTGAATGCAAAATTATAAAAAGGTGGAGGCGATGCCGTAGACCATTCCAAGGTTCTTGCATTCCATGGATCGCTTTTACCCATGTTCTCTTTGCGGTTTTTAATACTGACAAGTAATTGTAGGATCTGGAATCCAAGACCGAATAAAATGATGACCACTCCAATGCTCGCAACGATGAATAACGGTTGCCACCCCGGTACATCATAATGGTTTAAGCGTCTCGTTGCCCCCATGAGGCCAAGTAGATACAAAGGGAGAAAGGCGACAAAGAAGCCAATTAACCAGCACCAGAAGGCATATTTACCTAGCTTTTCATCCAGTG
>JAAKFB010000128.1 GCA_011065235.1 Chlamydiota bacterium
GCACTCTTGGAAATAGACGCAATCAATAGTCTCAATTTCCGCATCGCTTGCGATTTTTGCAGTTGATGCTAATGTGCGGAACTGTTCAATCGCGTCTGCAATGTAAGGTAGTTCTTCCGCCCATGTTCCTTCGAATTTTTCATTCATGATTGCAAGCGAGCCATTGAACCAATGGGTTAGAGTGTTTTTCGATAAAAATTTGATTTCATTTTTGAGTCGGGTAATGATTGTCATTTGTTTAGTATCTTGAACCACGACTGCTTCCAGAATGGAGTTAAATGCATCTAAACACTTCATAAGAGTATTGCGAAGGTTTTTCTTGATAGGTTCAAGCTTATCAAGCCTGTTTTGCACGATCTTGTCGAATTGCGGTTTTTCATCTTTTAATTCTGTTGGAATGAGATCGTAGAAGTGAAGTTGATCGACATTGTATTTTTCAAGCATTTCACAAGCAGTGAGGTTTTCTATTTCTTTTTTGAAGATCGGGAGGAATTCTTTGGGTTCTGGGATCCTCAAACCGACTGACCTGTGTTGGTGCTTCATTCTTATGGCAAACCGATAAAGGTTGATGATTTCTGGAATAGCCATCTTCTCAGCAGCTTCTTTAAACTTTTGAGGAAATAGAGTTTTTTGGGGGATGTCATAGTTCATCATGTTTTCCCATCCATGCTCTTTGATGGTTTCTTGCAGCGTGCTTTGAGCTGCTTGCGTGCGATACTGCGCGAGTAAAATGGGGTTGTCATAGTTGTTCATTCGCTGGATTTGCCAGACAAGTGCTCCCGTGATGACAAAGCAGGGAAGGGCGATAAAGAGGGTAGCGAAGTTACTTGAAGCAATGAAGGCGATGGCGCCGATTGCAAAGGCAATTTCCGCAAAGCTTTTCATCGCAGACCTGTTGGTCTTGATGTCCGATATAGAGGGCCCTTTGGTGGTTATTTGAAGGTGAGGGACTTCTTTTAAAGGGATGGAAGTGAGACGTACCATGATGATTCTCCAATTTCAAAGCAAACAGATTAACAGACTTTTGAATAAATCTCAAACATGTTAAGCGTTTTGTATGGACCCAACTCCCTACGCATGGGCTGAAATCATCACTTCTTCGGTCGTCCCTGTCGTCATTATCTCGGCATGTGGGCTGCTTTGCTTGGCTTTTTATAATCGGCTATCAGTTGTCGTGACCCGTTTGCGCTCTTTGCAAAGGGAACGCCTTTCGGAGTATAAGGAGCTTCTAAAAGATGAAAAAAAAGGGGGGCTGCTCAAAGAGGAATCGGAGCAGTTTTTGCACTTTTTGGAAGATCAAACTGTCGATGTCTTGAAACGGGCTTATTATTTGCGCAATTGCATTTTTTGTCTCATTTCGTGCATCTGTTCGTTGGTTGTCACCTCTCTTGTGATCGGTCTGAGTGTGGTCTTTCCCATTTTGGAGATCTTTGCTCTCGTGTTCTTTATCACGGGGCTTTTTTTACTGCTCTACGGATTGAGCTTTGCAATCAGGGAGATCAAAATTGCACTCAATCCCATTCAGATGGAAAGTGGCTTTGTACAGCGCTTAATCAAGAGTCAGCTCGAGAAAAGCATTTCGAAATAATTCCCTACACTGCTGTGTTTTGGGGCCAGGTTGGCCTGTCCCTATCGGGCGGGCGTCAATGGCTACAAGGGGGACGATTTCTTTGATGCTGGAGGTGGTGAATGCCTCATCTACTTCAGAGAGCTCGTCAAGATTTAAAGGGCGCAGTTCGATGTCAAAGTGGTTTGCACATTTTTCTAGCAGGATGTCGCGCGTGATCCCAGGCAAAATGCCCTCTTTTGCGGTGAGGAGTTTATCTCCTTTGATGGCAAAAAAATTACAGGTGGTTCCTTCTAATATTTCTCCCTGTGCATTGCAATAAAGAACCTCTTGTGCCCCTTTTTCACGCGCCCCTTCAAGCAGGGTCATGGCAGGGAGGTAGTTGAGGATCTTGACTTCTGGAAACAGGCGGTTGTGGACGGTAGTGAGAGCGTGGATGCCATTTTTGTAATAATTAGCAGGGAAAGGGGAATAGGGTTTTGTCAAAATGATCAGGGAGCTTTCTCGAATGGGGGTGAGTCCATCTTCTGTGATGCCCTTTGTTACAATGATCCGAATGGTCGATTCGATGAAATCATTGTGCTCGATGAGGTGATAGACGATGTCTTCGATTTCTTGAAGAGTATGGGAGAGTTTGATTTCGATTGCAGTTGCAGCTTTTAACAAGCGATGAAGGCGTTTTGACAAAAATGCGGGATGCTTTTCGTAGGTGCGGAAATGCTCAAATACGCCGTAACCGCGCAAAAATCCCAAATCGAATGGAGAAATGGAAGGGGTTTTGAAATACTCGCCATTGATATAAGCAGTTTTCATCGTAGATGGGGATAATTTTCGGTTAGCCAAGAATTAAGATTGCCCAAAATGCGCAGGCGCTCCTCTTCGGGGTTTTTGATCAACTCTGGATTAAAACGGATTCGGCCAATATCAATTTGAATGGGTTTTTCCCCGACAAATCCGTAATTATTTTCCATCGTTTGAATCCGGTCGGTAATCCCTACGGAGATCCGCTTTTCAAGGAGTTTTTCCAACCGGATAACAGCAGCATTAGCCTCTTCGAGGCGATTGGTTTTGACAAGGTTGTTGAGATACCGTGGAACGAGAATGGCCTTCTCTTGAATGATAAACGGGGTATTTTCTAAAGCGAGGACATGGATCCTGCCATGGTGATCCGTGACATGTACGAAATAACAAATCCGTTTGGAAGGGCTTAAATGGGCAAAAATAAGACCGGTTTCTTCGCGTAAGAATTCATAGGCCATTTGATGGCGAACGAATAATTTTTTTAAACGAGCTTTTTTCTGAAACCACTCCCTAGAAATCCATTTTATGGAGCTGTAGCGCTTCCAATATTTCCACTTAGTATGCCAATTTTTTTTGAGCGGTCGCATGGGATTGAAAAGTTTGAGGACATAGCAGCCATCTTCACTTTCAAAAGCCATCATCTGTTTGCCATGCCCTAGAAAGTGAAAGCGTTGACCGAGAATGGAGTCTAAATTGGAAAAATCGAGCTCGGGGACTTGTGTCGAATAGGTTTTGTCAAATCCATGCTCAAAGACTTTTGAGGAAAATTCTCCATCAAAATGCAAAAAAAACAATGAGAAGAGGTGCAATGCGATGGGGAAAGCTAAGACTAAAAGGAGGATTTTTTTCTTCATGCTTCAATGTTACCAGATCGAAAAAAATGTTGCACTATATCGATGATCCGAATATGCAAATGAATAGATTGTTTTTTTTAACCAAACAGGAGATTGGCAATGGCTCTAAGTAAATCGGTTGATCAATTGAAGAGATTACTGCTTGAGATCTCTCATGATCTTGAAAAATCGGGAAGAGGGAATAAAGCTGCTTCACAACGCGTACGAACGAATACGATCAAGTTTGCTAAAATAGCAAAAATGTATCGAAAAGAGTCGGTCGCTGAAGGAAGAAAAGGCGATAAAAAGAAAAAAACCACAAAACGTAAAGTAGCAAAAAAGAAAAAGCCCGCAGCGCGTAAGAAAAAAGTTACACGCAAAAAAACCACAAGAAAAAAGACAACACGCAGACGACGCTAGTTTGGTTGGGGGCAAATTTGTCCCCTTTTTTTTATCCCCCAAATAGAGTATTCTGTCTAGGATGCTCTCTTTAAAAAAATCGATAGACTTCTCAATAGATCAGGTCGAGGCTCGCTGCGGGCATGTGCCTGAATGTGGAGGGTGCTGTCTGCAGCAGATGGACTACTCCTCGCAGCTCGATTTTAAGGAAGAGTGGGTTCAAAAATTGTTTTCCCCATTCATTGAAAGTCATCACACAGAAGTGCGTCCTATTCTCGGCTGCGAAAATCCTTGGCGCTACCGCAATAAAATGGAGTTTTCCTTCTCCCAAAATCGGGCGGGAGATCACTTTCTCGGGTTGATGCTAGCCGGTGGGCGGGGCAAAGTGCTCAACCTATCTGAGTGCATGTTGGTTTCTAAGTGGTATATCGAAACGCTTTCTAGTGCGCGTGATTGGTGGAAGGAAAGTGGCCTTAGTGCTTATCACCACCGGACAGACAGTGGGCATTTACGCACCCTTACTTTACGCGAGGCAAAGCAGGGGAAGGGAAAAATGGCGATGCTGACCGTCTCGGGAAATCCTTCCTTTGCACTGAAAAAAGAGCAGATACAGAAATTTGTCGCGTGTATCAAAAAAACGACCCCTGATGAGCATTTGAGTATTTTTCTGCAGGTGCATCAGATTGCTAAGGGGCGTCCTACACAATTTTTTGAGATGCACCTGCACGGCCCCGATCACATCACCGAGCGGCTCGAGGTTGAATTAGAAGGGCAAACGCATACTCTCGATTTTAAAATCAGTCCGACCTCTTTTTTCCAACCGAATACAGTGCAGGCTCAAAAGGTCTACTCAGAGGGATTGCAGATGCTATCGCTTTGTGGAGCGCGTCTCTTTGATCTCTATTGTGGGGGAGCAACGATTGGTCTTGCGGCGGCAAAGAGCGCGAAAGAGGTGATGGGAATCGAGTTGAATCACCACTCCGTATTTGATGCGAAATGGAATCAAGAAGTGAATGGAATTCAAAATTTCACTATTCACCGTGGGGATGTTGGTGAAGTGCTAACAGATTTAAATGTGGCTTCTCCTGATATCGTGGTTGTCGATCCCCCGCGCGTAGGATTAGGGGAGATCGCCCTACAACATGTTAAGAATTTAGGAGCTAAAGAAATTCTATACATTTCCTGCAGTCCTATAACACAAGCAGAGAATATTCAAGTTTTGATTGAGGCGGGGTATCGATTAAAAATTCTTCAACCTGTTGATCAGTTTCCACATACCGCACATGTTGAAAACATCTGCCTACTTCAAAAAGGTTGATTTTTCCTCCTTTTTCAGGCATGCTTAGTTGCAATCAATCAACTTTGAGGTGATTTCGAAATGAAAAAATTATTAGCACTTTTACCGCTGTTTTCTACAGCTTCTCTCTTTGCTCAAAATAGTGGTGGAGGTCGTGAAGGCAATTTGATGCAAACGATCATCATGCTTGCTATTGCGGCTTTATTTTTCTATTTCATCCTTTTTCGTCCAGAGAGAAAGCGTCGCAAAGCCCTCAAAAATCAGCGCGAGTCGATGAAAAAAGGAGACAGAGTCACTGCGATGGGCATCATTGGAACCGTTGACAAAATCCAAGATAAAACAGTGATTTTGAAAATGATTGATGGAGCAAAAATCGAAGTTCTCAAAATGGCAATCTCTGAAGTGCAGCCATCTGCTGAGCAAGTCGAAGAAAAGAAAGAAGAAGCACCGACTAGCTAATTTCTTACTGATCTGCTATGAGTGTGGCAAAAGGTCTTTGCCATACTGTGTATAAAAAACTCGTCTTTTTTTTACTTCTTGTTACTGCAGGATGGGCCCAGGATCCCTCGATCCTTTATCTGACATGGAAGGGCGATCCAGCAACTACCATGACAGTCATGTGGCATACTACAACAGGGAATGGACCTTCTGCCGTCTATTATCAACATCCCGCTCAATCTACATGGCAAAAGAGCGAAGCCGTTTCTAAACCCCTTGCCCGTTCA
>JAAKFB010000129.1 GCA_011065235.1 Chlamydiota bacterium
GCTTTGTCGTAGTCGACAAAAAGTCTCTCCCGTCGCTTAAATTCGGGACCGTGAATTCTGAAAAATCCCCTCTCATCTACATATCCGGGAACCATGCCGTGGAGCATTTCGTGATAGATAATATAGCGGACAAAGTGCTGTGGAACCACTTCTCGATCTAAATAGCGATTGATTTTGATCAACTGGAACCGGTGATCATAAGAGCCAAATAAGATGCGTGTTTTAGGAATCATCCCCTTGCCAAACCAGGTAATGTTTAAGTTCAATTTAGAATCGAAATATTCTACATTCAATGTGTCATACATTGCTTGCAAATCATAAATCTCCCCTTGCGTACGCAGGATGACATTTCTCTTTTTTCTCTGAGGCCTAAAAAGTTTTTGAATAACGCGTATCATTGCTTATTTTGTGGCAAAACGAAATCCGGTGGGGAATAATCGATAATTGGCACTTTTATTGATTTTAATCTTTTTTCATGGAAATGATCATACTGCAAATAGGCAATTTCTTTCCAATCTTCTCCATACTCTCTGGAAAGAATACGATGTGCATGGTGAGGAATTGGAAGAAACATCGGTCCAAAGGGGACAAATTCCGCAGGTTCTTCAATTTCATCTGGAAGCAAATACCAGCCGGGACGATCTCCCTTTGGGCCAAATAAGCCCCCCCTGGGGAGATTAAGCGCAACGATACAAATTTTGTCATTTACTTGATTGATAATATACACATCCAAAAATGGATATTTCCATGGATATTTTCTTCCATTTTCTCGAATAATTTCCCCTCCATCTATTGGGTAAATTTTGTACCAAAAAACCCCATATGTAAAAAGCTCTAGACCTTGAGCATTTAAAACCTGCCTAAGCCCCTCAAAATTTCCTTTGTTTTGATATTTAATAACGATATCGAGGTCATCATCCCATGGAATCATTCCATGATGCCTCACAGCCCCCAAAAGAGTCCCTGATATCCCCCAGTAGGGGATAGCATGATCTTGAAAAATCTGATCGACCTTCATCATCAAATCATAAAATTTACCTCTTTCTTCCGGAGTGATTTTCGGTAAATCCCGATCCGTTGTGGGAAGACTCGCGTTAAGGTCGTTGAGCGCTTCGAGCGAGCGCTCTAACGTATCATTCAGACATATGGGAGCGCAAAAGGCGTTTTCAGAAAATACATCTAAATCCCTAACAGGACTATCGAGAATAAAACAATCCAATCCACTATTTGAGTGAATTTGATCGAGCATTTCATTTTCTGTTCCCCTAACCACCCTTGCATCCACATGTGCGCAGAGCTCTTCCCATGTGAAATCGCAATTAGGTCCCAATAAGACCACAAGATGCGAGTAAAGGGGGCATGCAAAGCAAATAAGGACCAATATTAGTCGTGTCAAAGCAAACATCTAAGAGGATACTACTCCTCTTCTTTCACTAGGTAACGATCGAAAGAGGCTTTATTCCATTGATCAAAGGAACACGGATCCCCTGCAATCCCTCCATAGCGAGCATCTTTAGTCAACTCAGAATTGGAGTGGATAACAATGTCCATCGGCGCGTTAAAAAAGAGAGCCAACGTATAACGCTCTACGCAACCCATAGCTTTCTCAACACGATGTTCGGTTGCGCGGATCGCATCATTTGTTACTAATTGTCCAAATTCCCCTACTTGAAACAACATCACTTCAGGATCATTGGCAACAACTTTTTTAAAGACCCCATCTGAGGTTTCTTTCACAAACAACCCTGCTTCTTCAGGTTCTGGAATAACTTCCCCATCCACAAAGTAAAAAGCAGGAATTAAAGCCGTGAAGATTCCATGATCAAAATGCGCGCCACACCAGAGAGGATTCTCAGAAGAGCCCTCGATGCTTTTGCGATAGTAAAGCATGCGTGCCATCCGAGGTTCATCATTTAGAAAAACTCCACTTTCTTCTCCTAACAGGCCAATTTTTTCCATGACAGCCTCAGTTGTATCCGACATCAAAAGAGCTAAAGCTTGAAAAGGATCTTTTAAATTCAATTCTACGGGCCATATATTTTGAGAGTTATCAGGAACAGATACATAAAAAGACGTTTTTAAATCGTCAATCACCCATGTTCCATCAGGACGCATAAATCGTTCTTTTCCTTTCTCATATCCAAGAAATAGATCTCCTCCCTCACGGTTTGGAGCGTAAGTTTCTTTGATTTCCTCGGGAAGAGCGGAAAATGCTCGAGATGCTTCAATAAACTTGGAAACTTTTTCCACATACCCAGGAACGCCTCTAATTCCGACGATCCCTTTTTCGTGTAATGCTTTTTCGAGCACAATCAATGCTCTAGCATCATCTGCAGCAAAATCTTCATAAGAAATCACATCCAAAGAGAGGATCTCAATCTCTTCCGCATTTCCTTTACACATAAAGAGAATGCTGAGAATCAGGGAAGAAAAAATCGTTTTCGTTGTAGACATAGAATACCTCCGTTGAGAACTAAAAAAGGCCAGTCTAGTGGTGAAGATTTCTTTCTGTCAAGTTCCCAAATCTAAGTATTTAAAATTAAATGACTTATAAATACAATTAATGGTATTATTTTCTTGAAATTAATAAAAAATTAGTATATAATATTAATTATGAGCATTATAAATAAAATATCAAAAGGGGTCGATTTTGGCCTCAGATTCGTTTTAGAGGTTTGTGGTGCCGGCGGTGCCGTTTGGGGTGCCAGCGAAGCCATGGGTCTGCGCCATTCTGATGACCAACTGAATAACACTTGTTGGAGAATTGCAGCGATTGGAATAGGAACCCTTGGCCTTATGCGATTTGCCTATCTAAATTCTTCCAAAATCCGAAACTTTTTCGAACGTGCCCAAGAAGCGGCTGCTCAAAACACCCTACCAATTACCACTACTAAAGTCTAAAATCCTTTTCGAGCTGTTTAAAAGGGGATTGAAATCGAAAAGCTCGGCTTTCCAACTGCTGCCGATTGTACCGCAGCATAACTCACTAAAAATAGAGCAAAATCGTACCAAGCGTGAAGGGCAACGCTCTCTTTAAGAGAACAATTTTTATAAGTCAGCCATCCAAAATAAAAACCGAAAGAGGTAATCACTGGAAGGCCAACTGAATAATAACGAGCCCTTTGTTCTGGTTCCATGAATAAGCCATTGCCAAGATGTGCCGCTCCAAAAGCTAGAGAGGATAGGATGATTCCGCCCCAAGGAGTCAACCATTCTGAGAACATAGGCTGCAAATACCCTCGAAAGAAAGATTCTTCACCAATTCCCACAGGAAAAGCAAGAAGAGGGAAAGTCATCTTCGACGAATGATTGGCGGCGCATTCTGTTTTTTCAGGAGAAAGAAAATATTGAGCCCCAGCTGCTAAAGTCAGAGCTCCTAAAAATCCACCCCAAACCTCTGGTTTTTTTAGTACGCTCCACTGAAAAGGAGCCCAAACTAAATCAGCAAAGCTATCCTTTGGCATTTTATAGAAATACCCCTCTTCGCGATTATAGGACCGGACATCCCGATAGGCTGCGTAAATCCCGTACAAACTGACATTTTGCATCGTGATTAAATTTGAAGCCTGAAAATTTTCATTGAGAACATCCGAGTAGCTCAAACCGCCGAACAAACCTGTACTCCCCAAGAGATAACCCGCTGTTTTGTACTCTTCGAGATAGATATGTCCAAGCCCAGGAACAAGAGCCGATAGCCCCACAGCTAAAAAAGGATTCTTGTGACGAGGTGCAAATGTGGAAGGAGACAGATCGAGCTCTTCTAGAGAAGCTGGTTGCTGAGCAAAGATACTCGGCTCTAGCATCGCAATTTCATCTGTTTGAGCCTCTTCTACCTCCTCATTTCCATAGGAAAAAACGGAGCAAAATAGGAATGATGTACAAAGAATTGGAAGCGACTTTTTCATATAAGAGACCTTCTCTGAAGTTCAGATGATGTCAAATAAATATCAGAAACTAAACATCTAGTTTTTGTACAATCTGAAGCATATTACCGTCTTTGTCATGAAATGTTTGCATTTTGACATGCCCTGGAACTTCTATAATGTCTCCAACGAGCTCTACACCTTGTTCGAGAAAAAAGTCTCTAGCAGTCTCGATATTTTTGACTGTAATAGCAGTCACAGCATTCATTCCTGCTTTGACATCCATTTCTGAGCTTTCCTGTGCAAGTCCTAGACGACTTCCATCTGGACCGGATAACTCTGCCCAACCATATTCAGAATTGTGCTGATGGAGAGTTAGTCCGACAGTTTCTGTATAGAATTTTATTGCAGCCTCAATATCTTTGACCACAATCCATGTAAGTTTTATTCCTTCAACAATCATATAATGACCTCCATATCGCTATAGAGCGTACCAACAATAGGATTAAAAATGTAAGAATTTCTTCCTCGTTGCCGAAAGTTGCTGATTTTTGACACCAAGTGGGGAAAATTCTTTAAGAGGGTGTATGTGAATTGCTTTTGCTGCCAAAAGTCAAGATTTTTCCCTAGGAGAGCATTCTGGAGAGCGAAGCAAACTCAAATTGAGTTTGTGGAGCTCGAAGAACATCTCGTAGGGGAAAAAGATGGCTTTTTTGGGCAGCTAAATGAATTCGCATACACCCTCTAAGCCCCCTAACCATAACAGCAAGAGGGCAGTTTTCAATTATGAAAGTTTAGAGGGTATTTACAAAGTGCTTTTATTGCTGAGAGCTAAGATTTTTTCCTAGGAGACATCTTTGGAGAGCGGAGCAAACTCAAATTGAGTTTGTGCAGCTCGAAAAGTGTCTCATAGGGAAAAAGATTGCTCTAATGAGCAATGAAATGACTTTGTAAACACCCTCTTACTATCAGTAAAAATCTTCATCGCTTCAGTCATAAAAATTGCAAGAAAAATTGGGGATAGAGAAATCCTGGGCGGAAAAAAATATTTAGTAGCTTCCTCTGATTGCTATCTAATACCAATTATCCGGACAGATACGTGGATAATCTAAGACCTAAGATTCCAATCAAAATTAAGGAAATACAGACAACCTTGACTATGCTGGCAGAATCACCAAACAAAAAAATTCCAATAATTGTCGTTCCAATGATGCCAATACCAGTCCATATGGCATAAGATATCCCAAGTGGCAAAGTTTTCATAGCTATGCTTAAGAACCAAACACTAAGAGCCATAGCCACAACAGTAATGATTGAAGGAACAACTTTTGTAAAACCTTCGGTATATTTCAACCCTACTGCCCACACAATTTCAAAAATCCCAGCCAATGTGAGAACAACCCATACCATATTTATCTCCTTTTTTTGCTCAGAGCTGCCCACCCTGAAGGACCGGGATTCCTTCAACCTCGATCAAAAATCATAACGGGCCTGCAGGGTGATCCCTTGCAGGATCAGGTTACCGCTTTGACCTCCTGTGCCATTGTCGAAAACCTGGTACTGGTTGAACCAATCTTGGACTTCATAACCGATTTTAAGGGAAAAATTGCAGATGTCAAGCCCAAACCCTAGAAATCCCTGGAGCATAAAAGCACCAAAATTTCTATCGGCAACTTTTGTTACGATTTTGGAATTGAAGGAATCGAGGAACTGATCGGTAAAGGACCAGTGACCCCACATAAATGC
>JAAKFB010000013.1 GCA_011065235.1 Chlamydiota bacterium
GAATTACGTCAATTTAAAGCAAAGAAGCCTAATTTAAAAATTTATTTCAAATAGCTGTGAAAATTTATTTAAAAATTAAATTCGCACAGAAACAACTATTCTGTTATAATTAGTTTCTCAAAAGGAGCACTAATGATTTTAATTACATATCTTTTAGTTGAATTCGCGTTTTTCATCCTTTGATGACGAGCCGAGGCTTGAGGCGGGCGACCTTGCCCGCTAGCTTGGCCTCTTCGACGGCATCAACGACTTTGTCGACATCTTTGTAGGCATCGGGCATCTCTTCAGAGACTGTTCGCCCGGAGGTGGCCATCACTTCGACCCCTTGTTTTTTCATGTAATCGAAAATATCCCGCCCTTTCCAGGTGCGGGCTGATTTGACACGGCTGTGCGCACGGCCAGCGCCATGGCACGAGCTGCACCAGGTGTCGGGATTGGCCATGCCTACCATGAGGTGGCTGGCTCTTCCCATATCGCCTGGAACGAGGACAGGTTGGCCTGTTTTTTTGAAAATGGGATTGAGCTCTTCGGCCCCAGGGCCAAAAGCGCGTGTCGCCCCTTTGCGGTGGACACAGAGGCGTTTGTTGTTGTGGATTTCGAATTTGGCGATGTTGTGACAGACATCGTAGAGAAGACGCACCTTCTCTGGCGCGATTCCCAGCACATCGTGGAAGGCCTGGCGGACCTCATGTAAAATCATTTGCCGGTTGTTGAAGGCAAAATTTGCCGCTGTTGCCATGGCGTGGAAATAGTCTTGTCCATCTTGACTCTGAATGGGAGCGGAAACGAGTTGTTTGTCGGGGAGCCCTTCGGCATATCCTTTTGCCATGAAAGTTTCAAGCGTGTCTTGGCAGACCTGGTGGCCAAAACCGCGCGAACCGGAGTGGATCAGCAGGTAGAGCTGCCCTTTTTCTACTCCCCAATCGCGTGCGATATCGGGAAGATAGATCTGCTCAATTTCACCGATTTCCACAAAATGGTTGCCCGAACCAATGGAGCCGAGCTGGTTCTTACCACGCTCTTTGGCGACCGTGGAGACAGCGGCAATGTCGGCATCTTCGATAACGCCATTGCTCTCGATATGTTCGAGATCCTCGGCAAAGCCATTGCCCTGTTCGATGGCAAAGCGGGCTCCTTTTGCAGCGAGCTCTCCGTAGTCGCGCTCAGAAAGCCCTCGTATTTTTTTATGGCCCCGTCCCACGCCAGAAGGGACGAGCTCGAAAATCCGCTTGAGAAGTTTTTCGCCGTGGGCTCCTTCGATGCAGGAAAGAGTTTCGGGGATGAGGGCAAGGCGTACACCACAGTTGATATCATAGCCAACGCCGCCGGGGCTAATCACCCCTTTTTCAGGATCCATCGCAGCGACACCACCAATGGGAAATCCATATCCCCAGTGGATATCGGGCATTGCAATGCTGTAACCGACAATTCCCGGGAGAAAGGCGACGTTACGCACCTGCTCGAGCGGTTTGTCGAAATCCATCGACTCCATGATCTCATCTGTTGCGATGATTAGACCGGGGACGTTCATCCCAGGCTCTTTTTCCATTAAATATGTCGCAGGAGCAATCTTTTTTAGTTTAAATTTAGACATCGACAACCATTTCCCATTGTAGGAGTCCCTTTTCCTCTTTTACTTTGCCATGATAGCTAACAGCCTTAAAAGGACAACCCATTTCCAGATCGCAAGAGGAGATCATCAAATTGAGGGCTTGGATCACATGGTTGAGATCGCGCATCTCTTCTCTTTTGAGGAATTCGAGAAAAGGGGGGAATTTAAAGCTCATCGCGAGAGCGCCGTGAAAGTATAGATCACTGAAAGATAAGCCTCGCAGATGAAAAGCAATATCGGCGGTGTGTTCAAATTCTTCAAAGGCGGACAAAAATGGAAGCGACCAGATCTTGGAGTAGCGCAAATTTCCCATACTTTCGTAGAGATGAACCCCGGTGATTAGAACCGGTAGGATTTCGAAGACCTCCTTCCATTCTTTTTGCTGGAAAGGGCTCCGTGCAATCGATAGATGTGATAAAAAAGGGCGCCTGTCCACGTGGTATCCCAGTTTTTCGAGCCAATCCAGTGTGGCCAGGTGGAGCGATTCGATTTTTTCCCCATCGGTAAGCCAAGAAATGTGGTGGGCGACGACACGTGGTTTGTCAACGGGTAAGAAAAGAAGCTCATCGCAGATGCCAACGGGGCCGATGGGGAACTCAGGGCTAGGAAAGTGTTGCAGCTCTTGCTTTAGCTTTGCAAAGGGGTGATTGCCCAAAAATGCCAAGGTGATGTGACGTGACTCTTCTTCAATGATCCGACCATTCGGATAGGACATGGGCCAGGGGGCATGGACAGAAAGTC
Source organism: Chlamydiota bacterium (assembly GCA_011065235.1). Lineage (GTDB taxonomy): Bacteria > Chlamydiota > Chlamydiia > Chlamydiales > Rhabdochlamydiaceae > Sacchariniichlamydia. Next base: position 2,354 of record JAAKFB010000013.1, read on the forward strand.
CAAAAAAAAGGCGTTTTATTTCTTCTGTCATGTCTTGCATTATAGGCTGACAGTTTTTAAAAGGAGTGAAGATGGATAAAAAAAAACCACTTCTTTTGATCACGGGAATGTGCGGACGCATTGGGTGCGAGGTTGCCGCGATGTTTTCTCAAGATTTCCACGTTGTCGGTCTCGATATTTGTACTCCTCCCGTTCCCTATGAGGGGGTCGATTACTTCTTTACCGACGTCAGCTCTCTTGAAAATGTCAAAGACTCATTGCGTCAAGTGCGAGAAAAATACGGCTCACACATTGCCTCTTTTATTCATTTGGCAGCCTATTACAATTTCGAAGGGGGCAAATGGGAAAAATACCAAAAAATCACGATTGAGGGGACGGCAAACCTGCTTGAGGCGCTCAAAGATTTTGAGTTGGATCAGTTTGTCTTTTCGAGCACGCTCCTCGTTTATGCTCCGTGCCGGTTAGGAGAAAAAATTGATGAAAACTCTCTTGTCGATCCCAAGTGGGAATATCCTCTATCGAAGATCAAAACAGAAGAGATCATCAAAGCAAATCGGGGCAACGCTTCCAGTGTGATTTTACGCATTGCAGGAATCTATGATGATGGATGCCATTCGATTCCCATTTCCCAGCATATCGCACGCATTTACGAAAAAAAATTGGAAAGTCATTTTTTTCCGGGAAACGTCGATCAAGGGGCGACGTTTTTGCATATGGACGATTTGATGCGTGCCCTAAAAATTATTGTGGAGAAGCGCAAAGAACTGAAACCAGAAGAACTCTTCGTTTTGGGAGAGGGTGAAGTTTTGAACTTCGGTCAACTGCAAGACGAAATCGGTCGTCTGCTTCATGGAAAAACGTGGTGGACAATGCGCATCCCGAAGTGGGTAGCGAAATGTGGTGCCGCAGTAAAAAAATCTTTTATTAAACCGTGGATGGTGGATCTTGCCGATGACCACTACGAAGTAGACACCCAAAAGGCCCGAGCGGTCTTGGGATGGGAACCTACGCATTCACTCAAAAATTGTTTGTCGAAAATGGTAGATGCATTGAAGCAAAATCCAAAAAAATGGTATCAAGAACATGAAATTTGACTCTGAACATTTGCAGAAAACACAGAAATTTAGTATCTTCTCTTCTTCCTTCTTCTCTTGGAAGGAATGGTGCAATGATATGTTGCACGGTCTATGGGGGCTTAGCTTAGTTGGTAGAGCGTCTGATTTGCATTCAGAAGGTCAGGAGTTCGACTCTCCTAGCCTCCATGATTGACCTCTCCGAATGTATATGCACTCGGGAATCGCGGTTATAGCTCAGTTGGTTAGAGCGCAACACTGATAATGTTGAGGTCCCAAGTTCAAGTCTTGGTAACCGCATTTAGAGGGTCTCTTAGGCGTATATGAAAAATTGGATATTAGTTTTTTTTCTTTCCTTGGTGGCAACTGCCACTGCAATGCCTTTTACAGATTCATTCTCAGGGATGTCTTTAGAAATTCCCCCTGAATTTGAGCTCAGTATTGTTGAGAGCAAAAGCAAAATGGATGCACTCGATATCGCATGGTGGTATTCCTTTAGCGATGAGAATCGAAATCTCATCACTATTGAGATCGAAGAATATGACCATTCCCAATCCCTTCCTGAATTTTTTCACCGGTCGATGACCTGTGAAAACAATGAAGAGGTGGATCGAGTCATTTGCGAAGGGCTGGAATTTAAAAATCAATGGATTGGAGACATCGAATTCACAAAATGCCAGCTGCGCATCCTGGGAATCTCCGACCAATTGATCGAGCCATTATGTCTTTACGACTATCTCTTTGTTAAAGGTGAATATGGATTTACGATTAGCCTTATGAAAAGAGATGAGGGGGAGGCTATGCGTGAAGAAACAGATGCCATGATGCAAACTCTTCTCAAGTCTATTTCCTTTCACCCGTGATTGTTCAATAAATTCTTGCTTGTAAATAGAGCTTCCCGTCAAAATATCGGCATTTTGGAAACCTCTACGGAGAATGTATCATGAAAACGCTATTTCTATCTTTGCTTTTATGTTTTGGAGTGAGCCTCTGTGCTGATTATGGAACGATCTTTCGCGATGAAGACACGGGACTTGTCATGCAAATCCCACCTGGCTTAAAGCGTACTTGGAATATATCTAATTGCGACAACGGGATGGAATTTAATGTCTTTCAATCGGACTTCACAGATGAGAAGTTTTTTGCCATCATTTTAGGGAAATTTCCCAAAGCCAATTTTTTGGAAGAAGAGTCGGGTGAAATGTTAGCCATGGTGATCGATGAATTACAAACTGCCTTATCTGAAGAAGGGTCTTTATTCGATGAAATGGATATCGAATCTTTTGAACTCGAAATCCTCCCATCTGATGATTATATTGGCCAACGACTCCGGCTGCATATCTCTGATGAGGACATGGAAGTTTCTATCCACATAGACCTCTTTTTCTTTGAAGTTGAGGATTGTCTATGTCTCTTGGCAACGGGGATATTTCCCGAAGGAGATCTCCTCGAGCTTGAGGAATTTACCAGTGGGCTGATCGCAGGCATGATGTTCGTTCAAGAATAAACTATGTAGCCATCACGGGCCCTTATTGGCGGTGGGGTGAAGTCAGAGAAGATCCCTTAATGTAGCCCTGCTTGAGCTCGGCGCGATAGACAATCCACAGGCCGATCGAGACGATCCCAGTCGAGAGGAAAATTTGCCAGGAGGGCATTTCTCCAAGTAAAAGCCAAGCGGTTAGGGAGGCGAAAATGGGGCTGAGAAGCCCCATGAAAGAGAGGAATGTCGCTGTGTAACGCTTGAGCATCATCCCATAGAGGTTGTAGCAGACGATGTTGTAGATAAAGGTCATCGCTAGCATCCCGCTGATGAAGGAGGAGGTTCCTCCAGGTGATATGGGAAAGGGACTCCAGTTGTCGATTAAAGCTGAGCTGACGATCGCCATCGTTCCCCCGATCATCATGCTGCTTCCATTGGCCATGAAAGGAGAGATCTGATGGTCTTTCACCACAAGGCGCAAAACTACCCACCCATAGACAGAGAAGAGAGCAGCTCCCATGATGGCAAGTGTCGGCCATGTGAAGAAACTAAAGGCATTCAGAAGCTCCTCAGATCCGGTTTGCGTCATGAAAACGGGAATCATCCCTATAATTCCGATCCCCATTCCCAGCCATTTGCTGCGGGTCATTTTCTCCTTAAAATGGAGATAAGAAAAAAGAGCGGCAAAGAAAGGGGAGAGGCTATAGATGAAGCAGGTCTTGGCAGCGGAGAGGTATTGGAGGCCCCAAAATTCTAAGATGTTGGAGAGAAAGATGCTGAAGAGAGCGAGTATCCCAATGGAAAACCACTGCCGCCTGTCGAGCTTAAACTCTGAGCGTTTGCGGATTGCGAGATAGGTGAGCAGGATTCCCCCTGCGAGCATCATCCGCGAACCAGTGAGAAAAAGAACCGTTGAATAGGCCAGCATCACCTTGCCAAAGGCAAAAACACTGGACCATGTAGCGTACATTAAAACGACAAGCCAAGTCATCCCGCCTATTATACCAGATAAATCTGTTTGACAAAACTTGTTTGATTCTTACAATCAAAATTTAAGTTTGCAATATGGAAAAATCGATCAAGACAGTTGCTATTACAGGGGGAGCTGGGCAGATTGCCTATAGTATTCTTTTTAGGATTGCTGCAGGTGAAATGCTCGGAAAAGATCAACCCGTGGTGCTCAGAATTTTAGAAATCCCTCAGGCCCAGCAGGCACTCGAAGGAGTGCGGATGGAGCTAGAGGATTGCGCGTATCCTCTTTTGCAAGACATTCATATTGGAACGGATCCCTTTGAGGTATTCGATGGGATTGATATGGCTCTTTTGATTGGGGCGACGCCGCGTGGTCCCGGGATGGAACGGAAAGATCTTCTCTTTGAGAATGCCAAAATCTTTGTTGAACAGGGAAAAGCCTTGAGTGAAAAAGCGGCAAAAGATGCCTTGGTTTTTGTTGTGGGCAATCCTTGCAATACCAATGCGCTGCTCACACTACAAAATGCACCGAAAATTGACCCCAAGCGTATTTTCTCGATGACTCGTCTCGATCAAAATCGGGCAAAAGCCCTTTTGGCCAGGCGTTGTAATGTGGCTGTAGATCAGGTCAAAAAGATGACGATCTGGGGCAATCACTCGTCAACTCAGGTGCCTGATTTTCTTCATGCTGAAATTGGGGGAGCGATGGCTGAAGAGGTGATTGGAGACCGCAAGTGGTTGGAGACTGCATTCATCGAAACGGTACAAAAACGGGGTGCTGCAGTCATTAGCGCGCGGGGAAAATCTTCCGCGGCATCGGCTGCAAATGCCGCGATTGACTCGATCCGCTCTTTGATGGAGCCCACACCGAGTGATGATTGGTTTTCCGTAGGGCTCTATTCTGATGGAAACCCTTATGGCATTGACGAGGGGCTTATTTTCTCTTTTCCCTGCCGCTTAAAGGGCAATGGTCAAGTGGAAATTGTCGAGGGTCTTGAGTGGGATGATTTTTTGAGAGATAAAATTGCGGCAACAGAAAAAGAGTTGATCGAGGAACGTGAGGCGGTAAGTGGTTAAGGCACTCTTTGAAATTACAGAAGAGCAATTGGAAACGGGCATGCGGGGATATCCTGTCGGCTATTGTGTCACCTCGTTTGTCGATCCTCAAAAAGGGCTCCATTATTGTGGCAAGCCTCTTGGAGAACTTGCCCATCTGCCCCCACAGGAAATGATCTATCTGCTCTACCACGGAGAAGAGGGGCAAAAAGAAGAGGTAGATAGCTTTTTTGCAGATTTAAAAAAGCGGGCTTGCTGCTCAGAAGAGGTGGTGAAGCAAATTTACCAGTTGCCCCGCGGTGGCCATCCCAGGAAATTGTTCTCAGCGGCACTTCTATTTCTCGATATGTACGAAAAGACAGAGAATTATCGAGAAGACTCTCTCAATATCATTGCAAAGTTTCCTCATCTGGTTGCCTGTGTGATCAATCACCATGCGGGATGGGGAGAGACTGCAAAGCCCGATCCCAAACTCGGCTATATGGATGGCTTCACTGAAATGGTAGGCGTGCCAGACAAAAAGCCCGATTTGAAAGAGGCGTTTCGGTTTTTCAATGTGCTCCATTACGATCATGGTGGGGGAAATCTCTCGGCGTTTGTCGGAAAAGCAGTGGCATCGGGTCTCGAAGGGATGATGGGTTCGCTATCTGCTGCAATGTGTGGGCTTTCCGGATCGCGCCATGGCAGTGCCAATCAAGTGACTTTGGAATTTGTCAAAAATGTCTACGACGAGCTCGGAGATAGGGCTGGGGTTGAAGCGGTGGAAACCTTCATCCGCAAACGCCTCGAAAATAAGCAGTTGGTCTTTGGATTTGGACATGCGGTACTCCGTGTGGAAGATCCAAGAGCAACTGTCTTGTATGAATTTGTCAAAGAGAACTACGGGGATCACCCTCTTGTCAAGATTGCTCTGCACTTACGAGAAGCGGGGCCCAATGTCTTGAAGGAAAACCCCAAGATTGCCAACCCCTATCCAAATGTCGATGCGATTTCGGGAACGATGCTAACAGCTGCGGGATTTGCCTATCCCGAATACTATACGGTCTTATTTGGACTTTCTCGGTGTGTGGGGATCGCGATTCAAATCGTCTACGAACGCACGCAGGCGCGCACGGGCAAGGGCACACCTATCGTTCGTCCCAAATACCTCTACAAAAATAGAAATGCTTAAGCTATAATTTGTATGTAACCTGTGACTGCTACCTTCTTTTCATCTAGGCGTTAGCGAGGGACTCAGATACAAGTTTCTCGAGGAAGACAAGGTGTTTACACCTTGGCGACGAGAGAAGCGAAGTAGATGAGTTCCGCAGGTAGCATAGAGGAAAAACGAGGTAGCAATCACAGGTATAATATGTCGTGGCAAGAACTGGAAAAAATTTTTAACCGAGCTTTGAGTCATTGTTTCTCGAAACAAAAATGGCTGCTCGTCTTTCCCGTGCTCGCTCTATGTGGAGTGGTTTCGGCGATTTGCCGGACGATTTCGTTTGGTGCTGGGCAATGGATACAGATGAGCCTTGCGTTTTTGCCCATCTTCCTCTGTGCAGGCTTTGTCCTCGCCGTTGGCCTCGTCTTGACCCGGATTTACCACCATGAAGTCAAAGGTCTCGAGGTGCAATACTTCAAGACGATCAAAGGATCCAAAGAGCTTTTTTTGGGCATTCCATATTTGGCAGTGCCGATCATTTTTGCTTTTCTCATTTTATGGATGGTTTTGGGGATTTTTTACCTGCTCCGTTCGATTCCTGAAATTGGACAATTTATCAGTGCGATGCTCTCCTTTGGTCCCTTTTTGCTCGTGTTGGGTTCGCTCGGTTTGAGTTTTTTGAGTTTGCTGGCCTTATTTTATGTCACTCCAGCCGCAGCGCTGAAATCGGACTTGCGCCCTCAGTTGGCTGAAGAGGTGTTTCAGGATCTGAAGGCCAATCCGTTCCTCAGTGTCATCATGCCGCTGATTGGGATGTTGCCGCTCCTTTTTGTGGTGGGGATCTTATCTCTTGCAGCTGTGGTGACGCAAATTCTCTATATCGAATCGGGACATGGGATTTCCATTGCACTCAAATGGTTTTTCATGATGCTTCCCTTCTGTGCACTACTCACCCCGGCGGTGATTTTCTTTTTTAATTTCTCTGCAGAGAGCCATGTCTTAATGCGCAAAACTCTGCAAAAACAATGAAGATTGCTATCATTGGTGCAGGCTTTGCTGGGCTGGCGACTGCTTATTTTCTTTTAGAATCTGAAGGGATCCAAGTTTCCATTTTCGAGGCGCACAAGGTGGGGGGAGGTGCATCGGGTGTGGCGAGTGGTCTTTTGCATCCCTATCCCGGAATCATGGCAAGGCGCAGTCATCGCGGTGAAGAGGCGCTTGCCATTACCAAACAGCTTTTGCGCGTTGCTGAGGCGCATACTTCTAAGTGTGTTGCAATACATCGAGGAATTTTGCGTCAAAGTCTAACAGAAGAGCAATACATACGCCTTTGCGAGCATTGTGATGTGTGGGGAGACATTGAGAAAATTGGCGAGGATCTATTTTTGATCCATTCGGGAATCACTGTTCTTTCGGAAAATTATTTAGAGGGGTTGCATCGAGCAGTGAGTGAAAAAGGAGGTGAGTTGATCATTCAAAAAATCGAGACGCTTGATGAGCTCAAATCCTTTGATCACATTGTCATTGCAGCGGGTTATGGGATGCGCACTTTTGCCGAATGTCAGCATCTGAATGTGAAATTTCTCAAAGGACAAGCCCTGCAGATGGAAGGGACTCCTCCTCACGACAGGAGTTTTATTTCAAAAGGGTATCTCGCACACCTCGGGAGCGAAAAACATTTTGAGATTGGTTCGACCTATGAGCGGGAGTTTCAATCAGATGCTCCCGACCTCGAAATCGCAAAAAAGATGTTAGGGTGTCCTGAAGGAGAGATCATCCGTTGCAAAGCCGGGGTTCGTGTCTGCAATCGTTCCCACTATTTGCCGATTATCGAACAAGTGGCAGACAATGCGCATGTCTTCACAGCCCTTGGTTCGCGCGGGTTGCTCTATCATGGTCTGTATGGACGTATTTTGGCGCAGAGGATACAATCTATCACATGCAAGGAACATTTTTATTTTTAGGGACAGGAGGATCGGCCGGGATTCCTGTCATCACATGCAAATGCGCCGTTTGCCAGTCTCGTTCCCAATTGAATAAACGGTACCGCCCTTCAGCTCTGATCACCGTGGGGAAAAAAGCATTTGTGATTGATGTGGGTCCCGATTTTCGCGATCAAGCGCTCCACTTCAATATCGATCACCTCGATGGGGTTTTGCTCACCCACACCCACTATGATCACATCGGGGGGCTCGATGAATGGCGGGTCTTTTATTTTAAACACAAAATCCGTCTGCCAACGCTTGCGTCGATAGATACGTATGACGAGTTGCGCAATCGGTTTCACTACCTCTTCAAAACCAAACAATCCGACGGAACTCTGCAGTCGCAGCTAGATTTTCACATTTTGGAAGAAGATTTTGGCAAAGTGAAATTTCAAGGTCTTAATTTGGAATATGTCAGCTACTTTCAAGCGAATATGAAAGTGACGGGATTTCGCTTTGGGGAGTTGGCCTACATTTCCGATATTCGAGAATACGAAGACAAAGTCGTTGATTCCCTACAGGGGGTAAAAACGCTTGTGATCAGTGCTCTTCGCTACATGCCCTCAGAGGTCCATTTCAGTATCGAAGAGGCGATCGCATTCAGCCGCAAGGTGGGAGCAAAACGGACTTTTTTTACTCACATTGCCCATGATTTGGAGCACGATGAAACCAATCAAAAACTCCCCAATGACATGCGTCTTGCCCATGATGGGCTAGAACTAAAGTTTAATTTATGACTGTAGAAGAAGAAGTCAAAGTCTTTGAAAAAGCGCTCCTCGTCGCGTTCTATCTCAAATCGAATGAGAAAACAAGATGCGAAGAATCTCTGGATGAGTTGGAGAGGCTTGCAGAGACGTATGGCCTCGAAGTCATCGATAAAGTCCCTGTGATGCTTAGAAAAATCATTTCTGGAACGATCCTTGGAAAGGGAAAATTAGACGAGCTTCGCGGTTTGAGTGATGAGTATGGCGCCGATGTCATCATCTTTGACGAAGAGATCACTCCTCATCAACAGCGCAATTTAGAAAAAATCTTCAAAAAACCGGTTCTCGATCGAACCGAATTGATCATCGAGGTGTTTGCAAAAGCTGCGCAGACCAAAGAAGCACGCATTCAAATCGAACTGGCAAAAATTCGCTATGCGCTTCCCCGTCTCAAACGGTTGTGGACACACTTATCTCGTCAAGTAGCAGGAGGAGGAGGGGGGGGAGGCGGCGGCGGCGGATACTTACGCGGTGCTGGAGAAAAGCAAATCGAACTGGACAGACGGATGCTGCGCCATCGAGTAGCGCGCCTTCAAAAAGAGATCGAACAGGTGCGCGCACACCGGCAGACGCAGCGCCAAGCGCGCCTACGCAAAGGAATCCCCACATTTGCCATTGTCGGGTATACGAATGTCGGCAAATCGACCCTTTTGAAAGCGCTGACCCAAGCACAAGTCCTTGTGGAAGACAAGCTCTTTGCGACGCTCGATACAACGACCCGAAAATATCGCCTTCCCAATAACCAGGAAATCCTTTTGGTCGATACCGTGGGCTTCATCCGAAAAATCCCTCACACGTTAATTGCCGCATTCAAAAGTACACTCGAGGAAGCTATTCACACCGATGTTCTCTTGCATCTAATCGATACGAGTAGTCCTCAGGCTCTTGAACAGGCAGAGGCGACGATAGCCGTTCTCAAAGAGCTTGGAGCGTCCGAGCTGCCGATGATCACCGCACTCAATAAAATCGATCAATGCACCGATCAAAAATTGCTGAAAAAATTGCGTGTGACCTACCCACACACCGTCCAAATTTCTGCATTGGAAAAAAAAGGCTTTGCAAATCTCATGGATGAGATGGTAAAAGCGATCGAAAGCCTGCGCAAGAAAGTGCATTTATGCATTCCTCAAAGCCATTATGTCCTTGTGAGTGAATTGATGCGCGATGGGAGAGTGCTATCTGTGGAATATAAAGAAAATGATGTGATGATGGAGGTGGAAATCCCCACTCATCTAGAACACAAAGTGACCCAGTTTATCCTATGAGCTTAGCAAAAAAACTTCCCGTTTCAGAACTGCCCAGAGAGCGTCTCGTGCGCGATGGGGTCGATGCCCTATCGCTGCAAGAGTTGATCGCAATTTTGCTCGGGACAGGCACGAAGGGCAAATCTGTTCTCGTGTTATCGCAAGAATTATTGATCCATTTTGGGGGGATGGAAGGGCTTTGGGATGCCTCCATTGAACAGCTCACTAAAGTGAAAGGAGTGGGGAAGGCCAAGGCGATTTTGCTCAAAGCCGCTTTTGGAATTGGAGCGCGTGCATCGAAAGAAAAAATACAGCCCAATCCGATTGTGAAATCCGTTCAAGATGCCCTGCAAATTGCCGTCCCTGAGATTGGGTTTTTAAAAAAGGAAGCCCTTCTGGTGATTCTGCTCAATGTGAAATGCCGCCTCATCCATCATGAGATCATTAGCATAGGGACGCTCTCTGAGGTGCTCGTTCATCCGCGAGAAGTGTTTCAAACGGCGATTCGCCATGGAGCCTATAGCCTCATTGTCTGTCACAATCATCCAAGTGGAGACCCCAGTCCATCCAAGCCCGATATTCGACTCACAGAGCAATTGCTCGAGTGTGCAAAAATTGTGGGGATTGCGCTCATAGATCATCTCATCATTGGAAGAGATTCCCATATCTCAATGCGCAACTCAAACTATATGTAAAAAAACGCTCCTTGCGTAAGCAAGAAGCGTTTTAGAAACTGTGTGAAAAAAACAGACTAAGTTGCTGTTTTTGGATCTGTTTCAGGTTTTGTTTCAGGCTTTGTTTCAGACTTTGTTTCAGACTTTGGATCAGTTTTAGTTTCAGCATCCTTGCATAAGCCGCAGCTACTGAAAATATTTTTGAAAAGTGTTACAACAAGTCCACAAGCTTTGCTAACCATGTTACGAACAAAAACAAAAGGTGCAGCAAAGAATTCATTCCAAGTCTGTGGCTTTTTTTCTTCTACTTTTGGTGGCTCTTGGTCTTTAAGTGCCTTCACATTTGCATCATATTTTCCTTGCATAGTAGCAAGAGAGTCATTGCCGAAAAGTGTTACGCCTTTATAAAACGAACGATTATCAACAAGTTTATCATCTTTTATTTCGATGCCTGTGGGAAGCTCGAACTTTGGTGCTGCTTGGGTTGCAGGTGTTGGTGCAGTCATCTATTACCTCCAATGGGTTTGAGAATGCAAATGATTGTATGTCAATTTAAGTTTTTTCGCCAACAAGTTTTTTAAGATTTCTTTAGAATCTCTCAAATTTTTCTCGAAGATCGAGTTTAGGCCTCTTGAATTTCACGTTTTTTTCTGGCATCATACTCTCTATGAAAAAGAAAAAAACATTTTCGCTTGCGACCATAGGCTGCCGCACGAATCAATATGAATCCGCAGCTTATGCGAAGCAGCTTCGAGAGTTGGGATATGTCGAAGCGGTAGAGGGGGAGTTCGCAGCTCTTTGCATTGTCAATACTTGCACGGTCACAGAAGGGGCCGATCGCTCATCGAGACATCAAATTCGAAAGCTAGCGCGTAAACACCCGGACGCAAAGATCGTGGTCACTGGCTGTCTTGCCGATCGCCTGCCCAAAGAAATCGAGGCGATGGAAGAAGTGAGCCACGTTGTTCCTAATAAGGAAAAAGAAAGTCTCCTTAAGCAGATTTTGCCAGAAGAAGAACTGCCCGAGTTTGCCATTGATCACTTTGGGGGGCATACACGCGCTTTTGTCAAAGTCCAGGATGGCTGCAATTCCTTTTGCACTTATTGCATCATCCCATACGTCCGCGGCCGCTCCCGTTCACGTTCAGTAGATGCGATTTTGCGCGAGGTGGAAACCCTCATCAATAAGGGATACAAAGAAGTGGTGATCACCGGTGTCAACGTGGGGGATTTTGATGGAGGGGGCAAAGACGTTTCTCTTGCAGAGCTCGTCCGTCTCATCGATCAATCAAAAGGGTTGGAGCGGCTCAGAATTTCTTCGATCGACCCGGATGAGGTAGATGATGCGCTTCTCGAAGCGGTAATCGAGGGAAAAACCACCTGTCATAGCATGCACATTGTCCTCCAGTCTGGTTCAAATGCCATCTTGAAAAGGATGAATCGCAAATACACCCGGCAAATGTTTTTGGAAGCCATCGATAAACTCAAAGAGGCTTCTGCCGATTTCACCTTCACGACCGATATCATTGTGGGATTTCCAGGAGAAACAGATACAGATTTTGAAGAGACCCTTGACCTAATGCGCCAGATCCAGTTTGCTAAGGTGCATATGTTTCCCTTTAGTAGACGTGATAGGACGCGTGCCGCTCTTTATCCTAACCAGATTCCAAAGCAAGTGATGCAAAAGCGTAAAGCGCAAGTGCTGCATCTTTGTGAACAAATTGCCTTTGATCTGCGTGAAAACTATGTGGGAAGAACGATGCCCATCCTTCTCGAGGATTTAGATTCCACAAAGCCGGGGTATTTTTCGGGACATACGGAAAATTTCCTCGAAGTGCTGGTTCCAGAAGGTGACCTTGTCTCAAACCAAATTGTGAACGTGACGTGCACAGAAAATACACCCACAGGACTTGTCGGATGCGTATCCAAATAGCTCAAAAATTGCGCCCTTTTTCACATTTGCCAGGAGTTCGCTGTCTCATTCCCTTCAGCACGTGGGAAGTGCAAATTTTTCCTACGAAACTCATTTTTGAAAATCGCGCAGGAGGGGGAAAACACGAACGTTCTGTCAAAGGCTGTTTGAAAGGCTTTACCGTTGTCCAGGATTTAGAGAGGGGAAGAATTGAAGTTTTTGGAAGCCA
>JAAKFB010000130.1 GCA_011065235.1 Chlamydiota bacterium
GGAAACCCATGCTTTTCGAATCTTCTCCATCGCTCATATTCTTGAATATGAGCTGCTTCGAAGCTTCAAAATTCAGGGCTCCGATTTTGGCAAAATTCCAATTCTTCAATTCAGATGTGTATATTTGTAGATATCTCCAGGCGTCAGTCTGGTACAGAGTTCTGTGGTTTTTTTATGCTATACGATACCCGAAGCGACAAGTGCCTGGTAATGGGTAGGGTTCTTTTGTGAGAGGAATTCGATAAGCTTGGCTTTGATCGGACGACTATAGTCGATTCCCAGCCTTTGAATAAATCCGGTGATCGCGTTTTCCGCCTCTTGAATTTTGCTTTCAGACGAGACCATGAGTTCAACTTCGGCGATTCGATAGATAAAATCATCGAAATAGGCGAGATCGAGATCGATTGTGAACTCTTCAATTTGATATTTGCGTCTCACCGTTTGAAAGGTGGCGTAGGGAAAAATTTTCGCTTTCCCAAGGGCTTTAGCGAGGTCTTTTTCTTTTTCAAGTCCAAGCTTTTTTATGATTTTGGCCTCATTGGTGATCTCTTCATAACGATCAATGCCACCCTTGATCCTGCTTACGCCGACTTTTAATTCAAATTTGCACTCCCGCTCGCGCAGCCAGATGTCACTTGTTGTATAACGAAAGTCTGGAGTGTCAAAATAAGTGTCGGTCACGATCCGGGAACCGAGAAAAGTACCCAAGCGTTCGATGGTTTTGAGATCTGATTCTCTTAAGGAAACCTTCTTTTCTACTTCGATCATGGTTAAGCATCATAGGGATTTTGGTGATTTTTCTTGAAACATTTTTTTCACTAAAGTAAAATGTTTTCATAAATTCAAATTTTTGGAGGTAAAAAATGGGACTTTTAGAAGCATTCTTAGGTGGAGGAACAACTCCTGCGCCTGTGCCTACGGCACCTGTAAACACAGATCAAAAAAAGAAACCAGAATACAAAACAGAATTCCATCAGCTTTCTAAGGAATTTATCGGCGACATTGCCGTGTTGCGCGATAAATATCCCTTAGCTGTATTGACAGCTGTTGTGGCTCTTGGGTTTTTCGGCCTGCTCAATGTTTTGAGCTTTTCGATTACCAATATTGCGACAGGGAGTTTCTTGTTTCTTCTTTCTTGGAGTTTAGGAGTGAGCATCTACCGAAAAGGCCTGACTTTTTTTACAGCTGATATTAGGCATTCGGTTGGAAAATTGTTGTCTTATAAAACGGCTGCTCCTGCTGGAGAAAATAAGCCTGCGACGACTACGTCGACAACGTCTTCTTCTTAAAAAAATGTAGAGAGGGGATCGACGTCAATCGATAGGCGGACATCCCCGCGCAGTTTCAATTGAGCTCGGAGTGTTTTAATCGGGCTCAATATTTTTTGGATTTTTTCGGTCTTGATTAAGCACTGAAAGCGGTATTTCCCTTTGATCTTGGCATAGCCGCATGGAATCACGGGATGGATCTCGACGCCTTTTGGAAGCGTTTCAATGAGTTTTTGGCGAAAGGCTTTTGCGGCATCTTCACATGCATGGGCAGTTGTCGCCGAAAAGGAAAATTTCACCAGGTGGCTAAACGGAGGAAACCCAAATAGCTGCCTCACTTGAATTTCTTCAGCATAGAAAGTTTCAAAATCTTGGTTTGAAGCGTGCTTAATCGTCTCATGCTCGGGCAAATGAGTCTGAATCAACACTTCTCCTGCAAGTTCTCCTCTTCCCGATCTGCCGGCGACTTGCGTGAGGAGCTGAAAGACATTCTCACTAGCTCGAAAGTCGGGAATGTTGAGACTTCCGTCAAGTCCCATTACGCCGACGAGCGTGACGAGTGGAAAGTGGAGCCCTTTGGCAATCATTTGTGTGCCGATGAGGACATCGGCTTTTCCCGAACGAAACTGTTTAAAGAGCTTCTCGTGGCTTCCTTTGTGTCGAGTGGTGTCGGCGTCTAGGCGCAAGGAACGCACTTCAGGAAACAGGGCGTGAAGGGCTCTTTCGACCATTTCTGTTCCAGCCCCTTTAAACTTGAGAGGCCCTTCAGTGTGGCAACTGGGGCAACTTCTGGATGGAGGCTTTCGAAAATCGCATAAGTGACAGGAGAGAACTTGAGCTCCCCGGTGAAATGTCAAACTCAAGTCGCAGTGAGGGCAGGCTTCTACGTAAGCGCACTTCGAGCACTGTGCGGAGGTGTGGTAACCCCGTCGATTTAAGAAGAGGAGCGTTTGCTCGCCTTTTGCAAGTCGCTTTTTGATCCCCTCAATTAGGGCTTGAGAAAACAGGGTAAAGCCACTTGCCTTTTCATATTCCCGTTTCATATCGATGATGGTGACGGTGGGCAGGCGGGCTAGGTCCGCGCGGCACTTGAGCACATGCAATCGGTATTTGCCCTCTAGGGCATTGTGATAGCTCTCTAGACAAGGTGTGGCACTTCCAAGCACAACGGGGCAGCTCGCCATTTTGCCACGCACAACGGCCACATCGCGCGCGTGATATTTCGGCATCTCTTCGCTCTGTTTGTAGGAAGACTCGTGTTCTTCATCGACAATGATCATGCCGAGATCGGGGACGGGGCTAAAGATTGCCGAGCGGGCTCCAATGACAATTTTTGCGCTGCCGGCTTTGATCCGATGCCACGCATCAAAACGCTCTCCAGCGCTGAGTCTGTGGTGCAAAATTGCGATCTGTTCACCGCCAAAGCGCCCTTTGAACCGCTCGATCGTCTGCGTAGTGAGGGCAATTTCGGGGACGAGATAGATCACCCCTTGTCCTTGATCGAGGACGTGTTGGATCGCTTGCAAATAGATCTCAGTTTTGCCACTTCCCGTCACGCCGTAGATGAGATGGGTTGCAAAGGTCTTATACGTTTCTAAAATCCCCTCGAGTGCTTTTTGTTGCTCTGTATGGAGTACTTTCGGCTTGGTTGGGAAAAAATCATGCTCAAAAATAGGTGAGCGGTCGATCTTGACCTCTTGAACGCGGACGATTTCCTTTTTTGCGAGAGTTTTGACGGGACTTTGCGTCACGTGTGCTTGCTCCAAAATCTCGGTCAAAAAGAGTCCTTTCGGCGCTTGGAGAAGAAGATCGAGTACTTTGGCTTGTGCGGGACTTTTACGCCTTAAAGTCTCGCACACTTCTCTAAGCTGATTGAGTGAGAGAAGAGGTTTGACGAAGCTCTGCGTTTTGTGGGTTTTGTTTTCATCGCGAAGAGAAGGGGGCAAAAGAGTTTTGAACACCTTGCCCAGAGGAGCACTGTAGTATGTGGAGATCCATAGGGCGAGTTGAAAAAGATCATCGGAGATGAGCGGCTGCTCACTCAATGCTTTGATCAGGGGTTTAACCCCAGAAAAAGCACTTTTGTCTTTGAGAGCGAGAACCGTTCCCTTCGCCGTTTTTCCACGCAAAGGCACTTCGACGCGCATGCCCACCTTTAGAGGGGGACACGTGGCGGGAATGGCATAATCTAAAGGACGCTCAAGGGCGTTATCTAAGATGACTTCAACGATTGACATATTTGCAACCAAAGCTGCTTTTTCTTCTCGGTATTGTTTTGATAGACGGAAACTTTTTCAAGAAGAATCTGCTTGTCTTGCGGTAAAGAAGGGAGAGGTGTTTGTGATAAAATGAGGACAAATTCTTCGCTCACTCCCTCTTCGTTAATCCACTTGACGGGGCACAGCCGCTCTTCGATCGCTTTTGCTAAATTTTGGAAAAAAGTCATCTCTTCATCTTGTGGAATGACAATGGCCACTTGCTGCATCGCAGGAATAGTTTCCATAAGACGCATGTGGGGAAGATGCTTTTGAATTTTCTCAAACAGAAGAGGGGATTCTTTCTTTGGAATGGCGACGGGCGTTGGGTTAAGTTTTTCTTCAGCGATCGGTTTGGGTTTTGGAGGTGTGATTTTTTGCGGAGCTGGGGATGATGGTTGCTGAGAGATCAATCCCTCATCTTTCAAATACGCAATCGTATCGGCAATGAGACTCTTAAGTTCACTCTTCATAATGAGACAAAATCCGATCGATTTCGGGCATGATGGATTGAAAACCCCGTTTTTGGTATTCACATCGAATCAGATGAGAAATGGCTTCCAAACCCTCTGGAAACATCTTTTTTAGCAACATGTGAAAATTTTCTGGATTTACAAGTTCGCCAATTTCTTCTGAATTTTTAAACAAAAACAGGAGCAAGTCTTCGCTATCTTTGCAGGCAATTAAAAACGGCTCAAGGTGGGTGTAGAGAGCATTTAAATCTTTAAGCAATTCTTCCGTAGGAAGAGGCTCGTGTAATTTTTTGCGTGCGAGCACTTTAGTGAGAATGTCATCCAAGCAATTTTCGAAAGCTTCAGTGGATGCATGCAATTTGGGAAATGCATGATTCAGGAGTTTTGAGTGTTCGCCAATTTTATTCAAACATCCCACTTCATAGGACCAGTCATAGGGAAAAAAACAGGCGGGAGAGGAAAAAACGAATTCAAGAGGGTCTTCTTTTTTTTCTGCATCGAGTGCATGAAAAATTTCCGATAAGATGAACTGCAGTAAAAGAGCGCGATTATGCCCTTCTTTCACCGTTTTTATTGAAAGAGGAGAATAGAGATAAATATCTGAATAGGGCATAACGTCTCCTTAGCGTATCATGAAGACCCAATAAAACAAAGATGCAAATTAAAGACAATGTGTGAATACTGTTTTTTTTGCTTGGAGCTACATATGAAATGGATTACATCTTTCTTCGTTCTGTTGCAGACACTTGTTTTTGCAGAGGATGTGCTGCCCGTTGCTGTTATTGGATCGGGGCCTGCAGGTTTAAGTGCAGCACTTGTCACAGGGCGCGAGCGAGTTGAAACTCATGTCTTTTTAGGCGATCGCCCAGGAGGACCTGTCAACGCGATTACATGTCTTGGCAATTGGCCTGGATCAGTCAAAGGCAAAGGGTATGTAGTGATGGAGCGTCTCTTTGATCAGCTGAAACGTTTTGATGTACATTTACACTCCGAAGAAATTACACAAGTGGATTTCTCTTCTTCACCTCATCGCCTCTACACTTCCTCCGGAAAAGAATACACTGCCAAAACGGTCATCATCGCGACGGGTGCTTATCCACGTCCACTAGGCCTTCCCAAAGAAGATGAGTGTCAAGACATCGAGACCTATGTTTATAAACCCGATGCTGCCCGGTTCGAAGGAAAAACCGTAGCTATTGTAGGCGGGGGAACGGATGCTGTGAAAAAAGCGCGTATTTTGTCCAAAACCGCAAGCAAAGTGTATCTACTTGTGCGAAGCTCTTTCTTGCAAAAACCATTTATGGCAGAAAAACTACAAAAAAAAGGCAATATTGAGATTGTCTATAATGTTTCCGTTCAGAACCTGATCACTCAGAGACTGTCTGCAAACTCATTTCACCAGGAATGGGATCAATCTTTTTGCCTTGGAAGTCCTTCTTCGACCTACACGAGCTCATCAGAGCTCGTTCCGGTCTCCAAAAGAGCCTCCAAGGCAAAAATCTTTGCTCCCTCTGGCAAAAGCAGTTTGCAGACAGTCTCTCATGAGAAGAAACTGACACACATTCACCTCTCGAATGGAAA
>JAAKFB010000131.1 GCA_011065235.1 Chlamydiota bacterium
TTCAGATCTTGAGGATTTTTCCGCAGTAGATATTCCTGCAATATCTACAAGGGAAAATCATCGAGAGATGAATCGATTTTTCCCTCGAGGATTGCCCAAGTTATTTCTTTACGGGCCCTAAGGGCGTGTCGCATATTTTTTTTCCAGCAATTCGACAAGCGCATTGACCGATTGTGTAGGTAAGTTGAGAATGGCATCTTCTTTTTCCCATCGAGACACAGAATGTGGTGTAACCCCTCACGATTCTGAAAATTCCCGCACTGTAAAATTCATCCTTTGGCGGATTTTTCGTACTTGTCTGCCAGTCAAGCACCTACAGGTACCCCTCGCCTTGGACGAAGGTGCTTTTTTTCTCGATGGCTGCCGCTTAATTGTATTGTCAAGATCAATATCAAAGATTTTAGAGAGTTCTTCACCATCCAAAACATCCTGAGTTTCTGTTGCGGTAGTTGCCAGTGTTGTCGTAACTAGCTCGCTTGCATTAACACCGCGCAGTACAAACAATAGCTCTGGCTGTCCATCTAAACGGTTTCCGACTCCGTAAAGCACTGCCGCCACATGCTTGCACATATCCGCCCAATCAGGGCAGCTGCAGGAATACTCGATTTCTCTTTCTTTAGGAAAAAGTCCTTCCTCATGATTCGCGACTACCTCCATGACATTGTCCGATAGCTTGCCCTTAAGAAGCTCGAGAAGAGAGCTGACTTGCCCGCTGCACTTGTCTTTGATGGTCTGCCATTTATTTTTTTCAAGAGGCAAAATTTCCACTTTTACAGTATAGAGCGAGCTACCCATGACCAACGCATCCACGCACCCTTCTGATATCTCTAAGTGACAAACACTACCATTACGAACGTAGGATCGTCCCCTTGGCAAACGGTTTTCGTAATCGGAAAAGACTTCTAAATACTCACACCATCTCTTTCCCCAGAATTTTTTTGCAATGGCCCGCCCTTCGATTTCTATCGGTTCAATCTTTTTTCCCCGCTTTTTGAGCTGACTCACCTTTTTGTTTGCTTTAGCTAATCGAGTTGCAATAGGAACGTACTTTCTCCACATAAACCCTCTGCATTTTTGACGAAATTTTATACAATTCTAGCCCTATCAATATCTAGCGCAACAAGATTTAACAGTTCTTTATCAGACAACTCTGTTATTTTGACTTCCTCAGAAACGCCGAGGACTTCGCTAGCTAGCTTATTCTTTGACGCAATCATCTTGTCAATTTGTTCTTCTATGGTACCCTGAGTAATAAATTTGTGTACATGTACTTGTTTTTTTTGCCCTATTCGAAAAGCGCGATCAGTTGCCTGGTTTTCCACCGCTGGATTCCACCATCTGTCAAAATGAATCACGTGCGAGGCGGCAGTAAGTGTCAGGCCTGTTCCTCCTGCTTTAAGAGAGAGAACAAAAAACGGGGGACCATTTTCGCTTTGAAATTCTTCGACAATCCCCGTCCGTTCTTTAACAGGAGTATTCCCATGCAGAATCAGCCCTTCCCTACCGAAAATAGTGCTTAAGTGCTGTGCTAGCGGATCTGTGATCTCACGAAACTGCGTGAAAATGAGAACCTTTTCCTGGCGAGAAGCAAGTTCTTCGCAGATTTGCTCTAGCCGGATAAATTTACCACTCTGAGCAGGAAAATAGTCTCCTTCACTACTAAATTGGCACGGGTGGTTACAGACTTGTTTTAAGCGTAGCAGTGTTTGAAGGATGATTCCCCTTCGATTCTTAGGTTCTATTGTCTCAAGACTTTTTTTCAGGTCATCGACAATTGATTGATAGTATTGAGCTTGTTGCTTAGTTAACTGGCAGTAGGTTGAAGTTTCTATCTTTTCTGGTAAATCGGGAATAATTTTGGGATCTGTCTTCATTCTGCGCAAAATATAAGGAGACACCAGTTTTCGTAAGGGCTCAAATTGTCTTTCACCGGCTTGCAATTCCTTAATGTACTCATTAAACCGAGTAGACGTACCGAGCAAGCCAGGGTTTAAAAAATCAAAAAGGGACCATAAATCTGCTAGTCGATTCTCTATGGGCGTCCCGGTAAGTGCGATACGAGAACGAGACTTTATAGCTCTGACAGCGCGGCTCTGCTTCGTACTCGCATTTTTTATCGCTTGCGCCTCGTCGAGGATAAGGAGGTTCCAAGAAAGCTCTGAAAGCCACTTTTGCCTGATCACCATTGAATAAGTAGTGATCACCAGATCGACGCCTTCAAGGTGATTCTCATGATCTGTCGCAAATTCAAGCAATTTCTTGGGCTCGGTTTCCGAAGGATGAATAAAGAGAAGCTTTAGCGATGGTGTAAAGCGATCAGCTTCTTGTTTCCAATTGCCTAGAAGAGAAGCGGGCACTACGAGTAGTGAAGGGCAACCAGATCCTTCAGAAAAACGTTGCTGCTGAAGGATGAGCAACGCGAGGACCTGCAGGGTTTTTCCAAGCCCCATGTCGTCTGCTAAACAAGCCCCTAGTCCCAATCCCGATAAAAGGGATAGCCACTTGATGCCTTCCAATTGATAGGGCCTTAGGGTCGCGTTGAGAATTTCTAGAGCTTTCTCTGTTGGGAGCTGCGATGGATCTCTGAGTTGCTGCAGGAGTTTTGACAGAGCTTTACCAGCGCACACTCTCACCCAAGATCGTTGCTGCTCCAGATCCTCCCCATGTTGTAATGACGAAGGAGCACCTGCTAAAAGCCGCATTCCATCGATGAATGAGATCTCCCCATTTTTGGCCTGTTGCTGAATCCCTTTCCAGTGATCTAGAGCCTGCTGAAGCTTCTCACTGTCTACCTCTATCCACTGCCCGCGAATGTAAACGATTTTTTCTCCAGAGGAGCAAAGCTCTTGCAATTCTTCCGGCGACAAATTTTCATCTCCCAAAGCGACCTGCATATTGAAATCAAGCATTGCATTCATGCCCAAGGTAGACTGTTCGTGTGACCCTATGGTCACTGCCACTTGGGGGCGCGGGCGATTCTTCCACCAATTAGGAATACGAACTGATAATCCAGACTCTTTAAGTTCAGGCACCGTTGTAAGAAATTGATACGCTTTGCTAGCTGACCATGCAAGAGGCTGATATAGCAGTGCAGTACTCACAAGCTCCTTTACCCATGCGCATCGATCCGCAGCTTTCTCGACCGGTGTAAGGAGATTAATCAGAGCTTGGCGGTTATCCTCACCGGAATATTGTTCCAAAGCTTTTTTTAAAGGGAGGTGCTTGAGTTTTCCTGCATTACTAAATCCAGTCACATAAGTCGCCAAAAAAGCAAAAGGGCGATCGGAATCTCTTTTATTTTCCGCTAAATGAAAGCAGACTCTCCCTACTTGCAGCCACTTGGGGGCCCGCTTTTGAAGAAATGTATGGATACCGCCGCTTTTCCTGGAGAGCTCTTCTACCCAGAGGTTCATCTGCCCCCACAATTCCTTCAATCGCAGCGCAGAAAGATATTCTCCACCACTCATAGGGGGTGCTTTAAGTAACCATTCGCCTAAACAATCCTCTTCTGGATCTTTCAGCGGAGAGAATTCTTCCTCTTCAGGAAAGTGACACAATCCTGTGATGAATTCTTTTGCAATTTCCTGCCAAAAACGAAGTGACGGCTGACGATCAAACGTCATTTTATCTGCAGCGAGATGAAACCATCCTTCTCGCCAATCCTCCACAAAAATCCGCTGCAGGTCAGAAAGATAGGGCGAAGCTTCTGCCACATCTATATCCAAGCATAGCGCACCTGTGGGGATAAAGCGCACCTTATGGGAAGGCACGCTAGAAACAGATTTTGTCGCGTCTACCAGATTCATAACAGAGAGAAAAACTTATAAAAGAAGCGCAAAAATGTCAATTTTTTAATCGTAGGTATAAGCTCCTTCTGATTAAAATTATTTTTTTATAAAAAAGGAAGCATTTCTATTTGTCGCCTACAGAAAAATTTATGCTCGAGTCTGGTATAAACGGGCACGAAAAAGGCAAATAAAAGCTTATAATTGACTGCGGAGCATCCAAGCGGCCTTTTCATGGAAGAGGTGGCGGCGGCCCATCAAATCGACCGTGCCATGGTCACTGTGGGCCTCGGCGAGTGTTCCAAGGGCACGGCAATCGCGGATTACCATCTCATGAGCCTTGATCAAATGCTCTAAATAGGCAAGCTTGGGATGGATCGCATGGTCTTCTTCGACTGTGCTGAGTTTGAGAAAAGCTTCCATCGACCCTTCGACAAAAAAGCCGAGCTGGCGAATTCTCTCGGCGATTTCATCAATCGCCCCTGCCATTTCTTCGTATTGCTTTTCTGAGAGCTTGTGCAAAGAATAAAATTCAGGACCGTGGATATTCCAATGAAAATTTTGCGTTTTGAGATAAAGAACATATGTATCTGCAAGCAGTTTCGATAACGCCCCACTTATCGATGCCCGCTCCTCTTTTGTCATTCCTGTTTCAAGTTCCATGGTTCTCTCCAGTTTTTCTTCACTCTATAATTTTCTTGAATAATCAGCAACTACGTGATATCATAGAATGTTATGCTTGGAGTTTTTTTAGACACAGAAACCAATGGATTAAATCCACACAAACACAGCATTTTGGAGCTGGCATACAAGATTATCGATGTCGAAACGGGCACACTCAAATATGCGTATGAAGCGGTTATTGCTCAATCAGAAGCAAATTGGGCCCGCACACATCCAGGAAGTCTCGAGGTCAATGGATTTTCATGGGAGGAAATTTCTCGAGGACTCCCCCCTGAAAAGGTCGCGGGAGCCACGATTACGGCCTTCGCACAAAATGGGGTGAAACGGGAAAATGCTGTATTCATCTGTCAAAACCCTTCTTTCGACCGCGCGTTTTTCTCCCAACTCATCGACCCCGACTTGCAAGAATCTCTGGGCTGGCCCTACCACTGGCTCGATCTCGCTTCAATGTACTGGGCCCTGCACATAAATAAAGAGCCCTTCCCCTGGCAAACGGGCGTTTCTAAAGACAAAATTTCAGAAACATACAATCTCCAACCTGAGAAAAAACCTCACCGAGCAATGAACGGCGTCAACCACCTCCTTTTGTGCTACGAGGCGATTGTTGGTTACCCGGCCATAGTTTCATAATTCGATTGACATTTTTATTTTTTTTCGGAGAATTGCCTTAATGCTAATAAGAGTTTTGTGATGTTTCACTCGGTTACGCCATTTATTGAGATGTTGATTATTGCGATCATGCTCAATTATCTCCTTTCCTTTTTCTGGAATACCCGTTCCAAAGACCTGGTCATTGGGCTTCTCGCGTTTTTGTTGATTTTGGCCGCTTCCTCTTGGTTGAAACTCCCGATTTTGCATCAGATTTTGGTGATGATTTCCCAAGTGCTCTTGATTGCAGTAATCATCATTTTCCAGCCCGAATTGCGCGCAGCACTTGCTAAATTGAGCTTGAAAGGGAGACGTTTTAAACAGTTCACCGAATACGATCGGTTCCTCGACCAGCTCTCCAATTCGGTCTACCGCCTCTCAGAGAGACGCATTGGCGCTCTCATTGTTCTCGAACA